>CAZOHX010000239.1:0-5148 GCA_964579315.1 uncultured Saprospiraceae bacterium | reverse complement strand
CATTACCAGAATTTCCACAATCAGGAGTCAACTCCCCATTCTCAGTAGTTTTCATCACAGCAATTTGTTCATTTTTACTTGCAATAAACAAATACCCCCCATCAGATGTCTGTTGAGTAGGAAAGAAATTAAAAGCAGTACTCATTTGCTTCTCCCAAATCTTATTTCCATTCGCATCTATTTGTATGTAAATCAACGGTGCTGATGTACTAAAATTATCTCCACGATACGAAGCTAAGATATAGCCATTTGCACTAGATGCAATGCCCAAAATATATCCATTGGTAGCCGCATTTGTCAAACTGGTCAAACCAACTTTATAAACTTCAGCTCCAGTCGTAGTATTCACTTTGATTACTTTAGGCTGTAAATTATCCGTATTGGCAGCATAAATATATTGCTCATCACTAGAAATTTCGATTTCTCGGGTTGTATTGGATGGCAAATCGGAAGCGAAAGGGGTTTTCCACAACAGTAAACCAGATTCGCTAAATTTTACAAATGATCGTAAATTTGATTGATACATTGCACAAACATATCCATTCCTTGTAGAAAAAACATTATCTAAATGAAAAATAAAATCTCCTATAACATCTTTCCCCAACACATTCCTATTAACAACATTGGCATCTGCATTCAATTTAATAGAATATTGTAAAAAATCTGTATTTCCATTATTTTCATTTGCGGCAATCGTTCCTGCAATCAAAAACCCGTCATAAACTTCCAATCCAGAACCTGCGACAAAATTTCTACTTGTATATTTTGAAGCCAATGGCAAATCTACCGTTCTTGTCCAGAGTTCCGTATTATCTTCAGTCAAGTATTTAATGACTATCATATTTGCAGTATTCATAGAAATACTCAAATGATTTTTAGTGGGTTTATTTTTTTGCTCAACAGATTGCAAAACGCCATTTTTATCAATGGTCATATCGAAAGCTTCATCTTGATTTTCGCAAGAGAATATAAAACTGTTGGCAGTTTCTTGAGAAGTACAATGTTGAAATACCTGACTCCAAATATTCTCATTTTTGAATCCACAATTTGATGTATTCATTCCACCGTCATCCACTACTGAAAAAGCAATAAAAGTAGTATTATTTGATTCATTGGATTCATCAATCACATTTCCATCATCTGCTTTTAAAATCAAAAAATAATTTCCACTTTCTAAATTTGGAACAGTAATCGAAGCATTTACATTGGCAATTGTTCCGATGGGAGTATTTCCAGTATCCACATATCCAGCTAAAGCATCATCCGAAGACCATTGATTATCAGTAGAAAGATATACTTTGATTTGATAATCTCCTTGTGCAACAGCATTTCCTATATTATTCAAATCAAATGAATATGAAATAATATCTCCTGATTTACCACTTCCATTTATGGATAAATTAGAAACTGTTAAATCGGGTTGATCCGAATTTCCCCCTCCAGACACATTCACATCTACCAAGTCGTTGCAGATTTTCTGCCAATTGGCATCATATAAATCGTAAGATAAATGATAAATTCCTTGGCTCAATCCACTTATAGTAGTAGGGCTTTGACAATCATCAAAGCACTCCGTGTGGATATTCCAATCGGGTGTAAATAGTTTCATAATGGTATGTGGACTGTCCAATCCATTGATTGTAATACTTGAATTTGAAGTGGTCCAAGTGACATTGCATCCATTTTGAGCCCGAGCTATAAAAGGGCTAAAAAATAAGACAAGTAAAATGTAGTTTAGGTGTTTTAGGTTTTTCATAATCTTTGTTAATTAGTTTATAATTTGTTTAAATGTAGTATTACAGGGAGTAATCTATTTCTTTTAGAATCTAAAAGTTTTAAGGGAAAGGTATCATTAAGAAAGCATAAGTATCACACTTTGAATCTCTTAATTATGTAAAGATAATAAAAAAGCGATAAAAACCAATACTTACCACTTTGAAATTAAAAATGAGAAATTAAATTGACTCACCCAATATTTGTTGTTTTATACCGACAACAATCAAAATAACCGACAAAAGATAAGAAATACGAACAATCAAATCCCCCCATTGTGTATAAAAAGTAATGCGATCATTAAAAAGAGCGACTCCTTTGATGGTGGTTGCTTCATTGTACTGGGTGCGTTGAATAATATCTCCACGCTGATTTACGAATGCACTAATTCCTGAATTGGCAGATCGAATCACATCTTTTCGGGTTTCAATGGCTCGAAGAGAAGCAAACTCCAAATGTTGAATATGCCCTGGCGTATCATCCCACCAACCATCATTGGTAGAAACAATCAATGCTTGAGCTCCATTTCGTACAAATTGACTCATATATTCTCCATAAATAGATTCGTAGCAGATGGCTGGAGCTACACGCCCTTGGGACGAACTAAAAACACTTCTTTCTTTTTGACCACCCAAACCCGCAGCAGATCCCCCTAGATTTTTGACAATAAATTTAAAGAAAAATAAATAATCACTGTAAGGAAATATTTCTACTCCAGGAACAAATTTATTCTTTTTATAGAAATCTATTTTATCTGAATTGTTAATTTGTATCATCCCGTTGTATGATTCCCAATGTCCTCCATTTCTGAGATCTCGCCCTGTTCGTTTAGGATAATCCTCTCCTTTTTCAAAGGTTTTATAGGCGGCAACTCCTGTAATAAGATTTAGTTTCGGATATTTTTTAACAAAATTTTCTAATTGCCGAATGACCCTATTTGATTTAAAATCATTGGTTTTGATATTCCCAAAACTAGTTTCTGGATAGATGAGATAATCTGTCTTTTCATCCGTAAATTTTTCCGATAATTTTAAAAAATGTGCCAAAACTTCTCGTTGTGATACTGCAAATTTTTTATAATGGGGTTCATAATTGGGTTGTACCACCACAATATTTTTTTCAGTACCAATGGGCGTATAATTGTAATACATTACAAGGGAAATCAAGATAGGAATCACAATCAGCGAACTCCATTTTATCAAGGCTATTTTATCCCAATTCTTTTCTTTCTGATATTTTTGAAATATTTTAAATCCTATAAAATTGACTAAAAGAATCCAAAGACTTCCTCCAAAAGTACCGAGATATTCATACCATTGCACCCATGAAGGATATTTTGCAAATGAATTTCCAAGAGTCAACCATGGCCATGATAATTCCCAATTTTGATGTATTTTCTCAAAGGAAATCCAAAAAACAATGAAAGCTACCGCATCATATTTTCCTTTAAATATTTTTGTAATTTGACTGTAAAATAATATCGGAATCGTCATCAATAATGAGTTTGCCATGATTGCAAATGTTCCTGCTATCAATGCCGAGTTTCCCACCCAATAGGTAGTCAATATATTCCAAATCATGAAAGCATGATAACTGTATTTGAAGAGCGTCCATTTTCCTTCACCTGATTTGGATAATTCATTTTCTACAATTAATAGTGGGATAAAACCGATAAACATTAAAGGTGTCAAAGGGGAATCAGGGAATCCAAGTGCTAATAACACTCCTGATATAGTACTGTAAATCAACCACTTGCAGTTATTCCCTGCACAAGGCAATCGATTTTTGGTTAAGAATACGAATAACATCCATGCACTGAAATAGAAATATAACGGGAGGTCGCTCCAGAGTTGGTCGTGAGCGTATAGGTTGTACATCCAGTAGCCTGTTCCTAGGGTGGCAAGGAGAAATAGGGTTATGATTAGTATGCTTGTTTTTTTTTTCATTCTTTTTGATTTTCAAAATAAACTTACCAAGTTAATTCTATATAACATGGAAATTCAAAAAATGAAAATTTTATTTTTAAATAATATTTCGGCTAAACTTGGTAAGTTAGCGGCACTACCTCACCACAAACCCATTCCCAAATCCCTCTTTCGCATTCACAAACGCCAATTCCCCCTTCTCATTCTCCGCCATCAAGATCATTCCGTTGGATTCGACCCCCCTCAGCTTTCTAGGAGCTAAATTACAAAGCACCACCACCTGTTGACCAATCACTTCTTCTGGACTAAAATATTCTGCAATTCCAGATACAATTGTCCGAGTTTCAAAACCCAAATCTACTTCTAATTGCAGTAATTTCTTTGCTTTTTTCATTTTTTCAGCCTTGACAATTGTCCCCGTTCTCATATCCATTTTAGTGAAATCGTCGAAACTTGTTTGAGTTTTCATGGGTTCATGTTTAGGAACTTCTGCGGCTAAAATCGCTTCCAATTCAGCTCTTTGCTCGTTGATTAAATCTATTCTACTACTATCTTTTCGATCATGTATTTTGGCAAATAACAAAGTGGGTTTTCCTATTTGATGTCCCCCTTGAATGAGTGGCTGATTATTCTCCAATTTTTCAATGGCTGTTGCTAAATCTCCATTTTCAACTGGATTAAGATTCAAAATACCTTGTAATTTATCCGATGTAAATGGTAAAAATGGTTTTGAAACAATCGCCAATAATGCCACAATTTGATTTGCAACGAACATAGATTCTTCAATCAAAGGATTTTCTGGATCAGTTTTGAAAATCGACCAAGGGGATACATCTTGTAAATAAGTATTTCCATAAGATGAAATTTCCATCAAAACATTGGCAGCATTTCTAAAATGAAAAGTCTCTATTTCTTTTTGATATTTTTTAACTAAATCAAGTACTTCCTTGTGTTTTCCACTCCAATCAACGCTATCCAATGATGGAATTACCCCATCAAAATATTTATTGGTTAAGACTACTACCCTATTGACAAAATTTCCGAAATTGGCGACTAATTCATTGTCGTGTGCGGCGATAAACTCGTCCCAAGTAAAATCCGAATCCTTATTTTCAGGCATTATCTTCGTCAATGCGTAACGTAAAGCATCTTCTTTATTCGGAAAATCTTTAAATTTTTCGAGATAAACGTGTTGTTCTATCCCCCATCCCCTAGATTTTGAGAATTTTCGACCTTCAAAATTTAAAAACTGATTGGCAGGCACATTGATTGGTAAATTATAATCTCCATGTGCTTTCAACATCGCTGGAAAGACAATACAGTGAAAAACGATATTGTCTTTTCCAATAAAATGAATCAATTGCGTATCATCACTTTGCCAATAATCTTTCCAATCTTTACCATTATCCTTTGCCCATTGCTTGGTAGCGGAGATATAACCAATCGGTGC
>CAZOHX010000238.1:0-5154 GCA_964579315.1 uncultured Saprospiraceae bacterium | reverse complement strand
CCTACGTTTTTCCCTCGAATAAGAAATAATTTGAAGCATGGTCTTCAACAATTAGTTTTTATATTCAAAAATCTTCAAATTTTTCCTTCTTCTTCGTTGAAAAAACTCCAGCGGGACTTGCTATGCTGTTCGCTCTGTGGGTTTGTAATTTACCCCGAATTTTCATTCGGGGTTATTTTTAGTGCCCCCCTTTGGGGTTGCTTGTAGGTTATGTGAAACTTTACGGAAAAACTTTGAAAAACACTTACCTAAGTATGCCCAGCCAAAACAGGAAAGCCGCAAACTATACTTGTCCCCCTTTTTTTTTAAAGGATCATCTATTTTCTTGATAATTGAACCTAAATATTGCAAAAACCAAATCCCCTAATGGGATAAATGTAAATAACACAACAAGCATTACTGTACGGATAGCATACTGGCGTCACAACTCTAGTATGGGTTGAATATACACAGAAAAATATTTAATTAAAAATTATCCATAAAATTTACATTTTTCATATAAAAAACGTATCTTTGCACCGCATTTTTCAGAAACCAGTAATCTATGAATAATTTAAAGCAATTTGCCGTACAATTCATAGGAATGAAAGACGGATTGCATGAGTTGAAGTACAATGTGGATGATTATTTCTTTCAAAATATAGAAGATTCTATAATAAAAGGAGGAGATTTTGATGTTACTGTTTATTTCGAGAAACAATCTAGGCTATTTAATATAGATATCGAGTTTTCAGGAAAAGTGTCATCTATTTGTGATAGATGTTTGGCAGAAATAAATTTACCCGTATCAGGTTCAGAAAGAATCATAGTGAAATTTTCAGAAGAACCAAGAGATGAAATGGATATCGTTTATTTGCCAATGAAAGCCGTAGAGATAAATCTTGCGAAATATATTTATGAATTTATCGCATTGTCTCTGCCATTCACAAAAATATATGATTGCGAAAATGACAATCCGATTCCATGCGATATGGAAACTTTGGCTAAATTGCAAGAAAATAAAAATATAGATATCGAACAAGAAGAAGAAAACCAAACCAATCCTATTTGGGATAGTTTGAAAAATAAATTTGATAATTAAGCATTTAAAATAAAATAAAATGGCACATCCAAAGAGTAGAATCTCGAAACAAAGAAAACGTAAGCGTAGAACTCATTACAAGGCAGTAGCTCCAACTATTTCTACTTGTAGCACCACAGGAGAAACGCACCTGCGTCATAGAGCTTACATCGTAGATGGAGACATGTACTACAATGGTCAACTCTTGATTCAAGCAGATGACGATGTAGATATTGAAGAAATCACTGAGTAGTTTTTCAAAACTCTTAACGCTTCAAAAGCTCCTACCCGTTTGTATAAGCGATTAGGAGCTTTTTGTGTTTGTATTTTATACCCAAATATTGAGTATTCATACCTGATTTTAATTTTTAAATTGGGACAAAACCTATTTTACTATGAAAAAAATAATCAATTCTGAATTCGCACCTAAACCCGTAGGACCTTACAATCAATCCGTAGAATTTAATGGCATATTGTATGTTTCTGGGCAAATTGCCTTGGTTCCAAGTACTGGTGAGTTAATTACAACCAATATTGAATCCGAAACACATCGTGTAATGAGAAATCTTCAAAATATTTTATCCGAAGCTGGAATGGATTTTGACAATGTACTAAAATGTACCGTTTTTGTGAAGGATATGAATCTATATAGCCGAATCAATACGGTTTATGCTTCGTACTTTGATGAAAAAACTGCTCCTGCTCGTGAATTGGTGGAAGTCGCTAACCTTCCCAAATTTGTAAATGTTGAGATTTCTTTGATTGCAGGGAAATGAGAATTGAGAATTGGGAATTAGGAATTAGGAATTGAAAAAATGTTATGCTAAATTTTTGAAATTTAGTATATCTATTTTTTTTATAGAAATGAATTTAATTAGGAATTAGGAATTATTCTTATAGATTAAATCTTTAATTATAATGTAAGGAATCTAATCAGAATAAATACTTAATTAAATTCTGCTAAGAACCGAGCATAGGCACGGCAAAAATATAAAAATGAAGAGAGTATTATCGGCTATTCAGCCTACAGGAGATATGCATTACGGGAATTATTTCGGTGCAGTCAAAAATTGGGTGACACTTCAAGAAAAATATGAATGTGTCTATGGTGTGGTGGATTATCATGCTATGACAATGCCCTATAATCCTAAGAAATTGAGAGAAAATACTTGGGATGTAATTTTCAATTTGTTGGCTGTCGGGGTTAAAGCTGAAAACCTTTTTATTCAGTCATTGGTGCCCGAACATACTGAATTGAACTGGATATTGAGCTGCTTTACATCTTATGGTCAATTGACAAGAATGACACAATTTAAGGATAAAAGTGCTCAAAACAAAGCAGGTGAAGATAGCTTTATCTCTTCAGGACTACTCTCCTATCCTATTTTACAAGCTGCCGATATCTTAATTTATAAAGCAGATTTTGTCCCTGTGGGCAAAGACCAACAACAACATTTGGAATTAACAAGAAATATTGCTCAACGTTTCAATAACCAAATGGGTAAGGAGTATTTTGTGCTTCCAGAAATCTTATTTACGGAAACGCCTAAAATCATGTCCACCGCAGATCCAATGCGAAAAATGAGCAAAAGTGCAGGAGAAAAACACTCCATTAGCCTTTTTGCGGACGAAAAAGTCATTATGAAACGAATCAAATCCGCAGTAACGGATACGGGTGAAAAAACGGATACAATGAGTCCTGGTATTGCCAATCTTTTTATGTTGCTGAAAGCTAGTGACAAAATGGATATTCATAACAGCTTAATGGATGATTACAACAATGATGCTCTGAAATATGTGGATTTGAAGGAAGCGGTTGCTCAAACATTAATTGAGTCATCTAACCAATTTAAAGCCAAAAAAGCAGAGTTTTTAACGAATAAAAAAGATATTAAAAATCAAATTAAGTATTCTTCATCTCAAATTAGAAAAATCGCACAGGAAACCATCAAGGAAGTGAAGGAATTAACTGGACTTGGAAATGTACGGTTTTAATTATTTAATTGTAAGTAAAAACAGCATTCAATCAATAATTTATTCATTCAATAATTAAATAATTAAAAAAAATAAATGAAAATATTCTGCATAGGAAGAAATTACATCAATCATGCAAAGGAGTTGAAAAATCCAGTTCCAAAGCAGCCTTTGATATTTATGAAGCCCCCTTCCGCTCTATTGGTTAATCACAAACCCTTGTATTATCCGAAATTTACAGAAGATTTGCATTATGAAGCAGAAATTGTATTGAAAATTTCAAAAAATGGCAGACATGTTCAACCCGAATTTGCCCATAAATATTATAATCAAGTCGCTTTTGGCATAGATTTTACTGCTAGAGATTTACAAAGTAAATTGAAAGCGAAAGGTCATCCGTGGGAAATAGCCAAAGGATTTGACGGTTCCGCTGGATTAAGCCAATTTATAAATATTGAAAATTTAAAAAATAAAGAAAATATTGAATTTCATTTAACCAATAATGGAAAAACTGTTCAAAAGGGCGAAACAAAAGATTTAATCTTTGATTTTGACTATTTAATTACTTACATTTCACAATATTTCAAGCTTCAACAGGGCGATATCATTTATACTGGAACGCCTGCAGGTGTAGGTCCAGTGAAGATAGGCGACGTTTTAGAAGGATTTATTGAAGAAAAACATATGCTTACTTGTGAAATTCGATAAAGAAATTTTACATTTGTACAATCAAACTTAATCATATAATAACGCTACCATTATTTGGGTGGAATTATTTCAAAAAAAACATACAAAATGCCGTATTTATTTACATCAGAGTCCGTTTCAGAAGGACATCCAGATAAGATTGCAGACCAAATCTCAGATGCATTGGTAGATCACTTTTTAGCTTTTGACCCAACGTCGAAAATAGCTTGTGAAACATTGGTGACTACAGGACAAGTAGTATTAGCAGGAGAAGTGAAATCCAAAACCTATTTGGATGTACAACAAATTGCAAGAGATGTGATTCGAAAAATTGGATACACTAAATCAGAATATATGTTTGAAGCTAATTCTTGTGGCGTGTTTTCTTCGATTCATGAGCAATCTCCAGATATCAATCAAGGAGTAGAGCGTACTAATCCCGAAGAACAAGGAGCGGGCGACCAAGGCATGATGTTTGGTTATGCTACTGCCGAAACAGAGAATTATATGCCTTTGGCACTAGATTTATCTCATAAAATCTTGCAAGAATTGGCAGCCATTCGTAAGGCAGGAAAAGAAATGACTTATTTGAGACCAGATTCTAAATCTCAAGTAACCATAGAGTATGCAGATGATAATACGCCTATTCGTATCGACAGTATCGTTGTCTCAACGCAGCATGATGACTTTGATGAAGACGAGAAGATGTTGGCGAAAATCAAATCTGATGTAATTAATATAGTCATTCCTAGAGTAAAAGCTCAATGTTTAGGAAAAACTCAATCTCTTTTTGATGATAAAATTACTTACCATGTCAATCCAACAGGAAAATTCGTTATCGGTGGACCTCACGGAGATACAGGATTGACTGGACGAAAAATTATCGTGGATACGTATGGTGGAAAAGGAGCACATGGTGGTGGAGCATTTTCAGGAAAAGACCCATCTAAAGTAGATAGATCTGCGGCGTATGCAACTCGTCATATCGCTAAAAACTTAGTGGCAGCAGGTGTTTGTAACGAAATTTTAGTTCAAGTATCCTACGCTATTGGCGTTGCAGAGCCTACTAATATTTATGTAAACACCTACGGAAGTAGCAACGTAAACATGACAGATGGTGAAATTGCAGATAAAGTGATGGAGCTATTTGATATGCGTCCTTATGCGATTGAGCAGCGATTGAAATTGCGTACACCTATTTATTCAGAATCTGCTGCCTATGGTCACATGGGACGAAAATCTGAAGTAAAAACGGTTTCTTTTAAAAATGGATCAGGCGAAGTGGTAAATATGAAAGTTGAGACCTTTACTTGGGAAAAATTGGATATGGTGGACCAAATTAGAAATGCTTTTCAAGTGGCTTATCAAACTTCTTAAAAAAACATTTTATAGAAATATTAAAGCCTTGCTTACTTCATTGTTTGCAAGGCTTT
>CAZOHX010000237.1:0-5171 GCA_964579315.1 uncultured Saprospiraceae bacterium | reverse complement strand
ACCGATTTTTTTTATATTATTACTTTTTTATATTTATGTACCCTTTTGAAAAAAAGTAATCTTGAGCAAAATTTCTCTTGGGAAATAGCTGAAATAATATGAAAATTAATATTGAAATTCGCATTTTTTGATTTTGTGATAAAAAGGAAACGATTAATTCACAACATTAATTGTTTTTCCATTTTGAAATGCTTTAATATTTTTAATGACACCATCCAAAAGTCGTTTTCTTGCTTCTTGACTACTCCAAGCCGTATGTGGTGTCAGAATGCAATTTTCAAAATGTATCAAAACATGATCTATTGGAGGGGGTTCTACACTCAAAACATCTAAAGCAGCAGCTTGTATCTTATTGTTTTTCAGTGCATTAGCAAGTGCATCTTCATCTATTAATTGCCCCCTTCCTGTGTTGATTAAAATAGCATTGGGCTTCATCCGTTTCAATGATTGTTCGTTGATCAAATAACGAGTAGAATCATTCAAAGGAACATGTAAAGTGACAAAATCACTTTTTGATAATAGCGTTTCAAGAGAGACAATCTCAATATGAGATGCAGCATCTCTTTGGGGATTTCGACTAGCCACTAAGATTTTCATGCCAAAAACATGAGCAATTTGGGCAACTTCACGTCCAATTTTTCCAAATCCTACTATACCAATCGTCTTTTGATATATTTCATGTGTTTCTCCTAAGAAAAAGGTGAAATCAAGTGAACTAGCCCAGTCTCCGTCTTTGACATGTTTATTAAATGCAGCGATTTTATTTTGAAAATGTAAAATATATGCAAAAACTTGTTGAGCTACCGATTTGGAACTATAATCCGTTACATTACAAACGGGAATTCCTTTTAATTTGGCGGCATCGACATCTACAATATTGTAACCCGTTGCCATGACGACAATCAGTTTTAGATGAGGCAGTTGATCGAGAAGAGATTTTGAAATAGGAACTTTATTGGTCACAATTATATCGGCAAATTGAACCCTTTTCAAAATTAGATGACTAGGTGTACGCTCATGTATCTCGACCTGTCCTAGAGATTTCAAGGTTTCCCAAGATAAATCTCCAGGATTGGTCGTAAATCCATCAAGTACAATAATTTTATGCAAAAATTAAAAATCTATGTGAATACAAAATATAAAATCACTAATATTACAAGCGTTACGATACCCGCAATTCTCCAAAATTTCTTTTCATCTTGAATATCCTCCGCTGTAGAAACATAAGCTTTTGTTGATCCAGATTTTTTAGATCTAGCTGCTTTTTCTCTTTTACGCTTACTTTTTGGTCTATATGCTTTACCCATAATTTTTATTTTTAGTTTCAGTCACTAAGTTAATGACTTTTTTTATTAATTCCTAATTCCTAAACTTCAACTTTGCTACTTAAAATGACTTCCTTTTCTTTAAAAATGACGCCATATTCTTCTAATTCTTCTAACACTTGATTATAAACTTGGCTCATTACTGGAATATTAACCCCTGTCAATTTCACCTTGCCTGTTATTACCAATTTGACAAAAATACCCAACGGAAGTCCTACCAATTGAGCCATTGCCGTATGTACATCATCTTTTCCTTTCAAAACCAAGGTAGTCGTCAAGTGTTTTTCTTGACCATTTAATTCATATTCAAACTCATGTTGCATGATAATCATATCCTTATCCGTTGGCTTCAAAGTCCATTTTTCTAAAAGTAAACTTTCAAGAATTTGAGCAGGAGATGCGTTTTTGAGTTTGATTTTTTTCTTAGAAAATAGTCCCAACCAATCCAATTTAGTCATAATTTCCGATTCGATTGAAATATCCATTAAATTGGCAACACGGTCTCGAATGGTCTTTCCTGGAAAATCTCCTACATAGGCATTTACCAAGTCATAATAGGTCATTTTATCTGAGTGGACAATAGGGTAGGAGTCATCGGTCAATCCTATTTTGACCAGCACATTCCATGCATCACAATACCCTGTATGCCGAATCGTGCCCCTTACCATGTTGGGAATATCATTTAATCCATAAACATCTTTATAGACCAATGAATCTCGATTGGGATATACTTCATATTCGCCCATCCCTAGAATATCAATCACTTGATGTTGAGAAAAAATGCGTCGATAGGGCGTGTATCTATATTTTCCATCTTGTATGAATTGTGCTGTTCCTTGTCCTGCAAGTACTACGTTTCTTGGATTCCATGTAAATTTGTAATGCCATGGATTATCATCACTTTCGGGAGCAATCAATCCTCCCGTGTAGGATCTAAAAGCAGTCAATTTACCACCTGCATTTTTGATTTCATCAATCTTTTGCATGGCTGACATATGGTCGATTCCTGGGTCTAAACCCATTTCTCCCATAAAAAGTAGCCCATTATCTTTTACTTGATCTGCCAATTCTTGCAATTCATTAGAAACATATGACGCAGAAATGAAATGCTTTTTGAAGCGAATACAATCTTCTGCAACGGGTAAATGCATAAATGCTGGCAGCATGGAAACAACAATATCGGCTCTTTTAATCAAATCTTGACGATCATTGTGTTTTTTTACATCCAACCAAACTGCATGACCATTTGGGTGACCATTTATTTTGCTTTTGGCGAGTTCTACATTAAAATCAGCAACGGTAATGACCCATTTATAAGTCAAGGACTGTTTTAATAAATAATCTATGAGTTCGGTAGAAGACCGACCTGCTCCTATAATTAATATCTTCATGAGTTTAATTCAATTTTGCAATAAATTTAATAACATATTTGACTACAATGATAAGACAATATTTTGAAAATAAATCTAGATTTTGAAATGATTTTTTTCATAAAAAAAGCTATCTTCTTTTACTCTAAAAAAATGAAAATGTTTGTTGATTGATCTAAAAAATGCAACTTTCTATCCTTTTTATTGTTTAATTCAATACTTTATTGACTATCAAAGCATGATATATTTCAGTATATGAAAAAGAAAGATTTAACTACTTCATTTCAAATATTTTCTAAAATATCAGAAATGGATACTATTGATCAAGCATTAATTCTCGCTGCTAAAGAAGGTTTAAAAGATAGTTATTCTCCTTATTCAAAATTTAAAGTTGGGGCAGCCATCTTACTTTCTAATGGTGAAATCATTAAAGGGAGCAATCAAGAAAATGCGGCTTATACCATGTGTCTTTGTGCCGAGAGAGTAGCCATTGCTGCTGCTGATGCGATTTATCCAAAGGAGAAAATTGTGGCTATTGCCGTCACCGCAAAAAGTCCTTCCAAACCTATTGATAGACCTATCGCACCCTGTGGGGCGTGTCGGCAAGTATTATGCGAAACAGAAAATAAACACCATCAAAAAATGAAGGTCATCATGCAGGGAGAAGTGGGTGATATTGTCTTGATAGATACGGCAAAAGACCTTTTACCTTTCAGTTTTGATGCTGAATTTTTGTAGTGAGAAGGAAATTCAACACTTGAATTTCAAAACAATTAGGTTTAAAACTATTGTGATATTTTTATCCTTTCATTAAAAAAAGACTGTTTTAACGCTTTTTTGTTTACCTATTTAGATTACGGCTTTATTTTGCTTCATGTAACATTCGATTCCTGTGTTCTATTGCACACTCAAAAACGATATCCTGCCGTAATACCGGCCCAATGAACTAAATCTGAACCACCTAATTGGCTATCTAGATATATTGGAGTATAAGAAGCTCTAAATACCCATTTTTGATTGGGAGTATGATAGCGATAGCCAAATCTTCCCACTATATTGGTAAAAGTATAATTGTCGGTGAACGTATTATCTCTATGATATATTCCATCATTTACCAACATTAATCCAATGCCAAGTTCAAGAAAATGATTGCCTTGGAGCTGAAACATTTGATTGATTGTTACAGGCATCCAAAAGGGGAGTGGAGCATCTTCACTTTTTCCATAAAACGCAAATCCAATTTGCACGGTTGTTTTTGCAAAATCTATATCATAAAGGATACGTTCATAATTTATAGTATAAAAATTTCCATGTCCTCCCAATTCTAAAAGTACTGCATTTTTAGGGGATTGTGCCATAATGTTGGCATATAGAAAAACAAAAAAGATGAGTGTGAAAAATCGTTTCATATTTTTATTTTTTGATTGGGTGAAAAATCATGGAAGATTTTGTAATACAATTGGGTTACAAACTGTAAAAGTAGTGATTATTTTTGTTTAACACAATTAATTTTGGTGTATTTAGTCCTTGTTTGAAAGATGAGCATGGTTATAAAGGTGAATTTATGAATATTGTGGAACATGCTAATGATATTTTATGAGTGCGTGACAAATAATGAAAAATTGGGATTTTCTCAATATATCATCTACACGTTAAAATGCCAAAGCCACGGCACTATCCACAATCCTCTATTTTTGAAAAATATATGTTTTTGAATTTATTCCTAATTTTTAGTATTTTGTGTTGAAATTGAAGGATAATGGTAAGAAATGTCACTTTCGGTGATGCCAATGCGATTGCTGAAATTTACAATCATTACATTTTAAATACGATTGTAACATTCGAAGAAACCGCTTTAAGTACATCTGAAATGAAGTCAAGAATTGCAGATACAATTCCAGATTTGCCTTGGTTGGTTTATGAAGAAAACCAAGAAATCTTGGGCTACGCTTATGCAAGTAAATGGAAACAAAGAGTAGGATATCGTTTTGCTTTTGAAATATCAGTTTATCTCAAAAATGGGGCAGGGGGACATGGAATTGGAACGCAACTTTATACAAAATTGATAGAAATACTAAAAAATAATGGAGCAAAAGTGATCATTGGTGGGGTAGCATTGCCCAATCCTGCAAGTCTTGCCTTACACGATAAATTCGGTTTTAAAAAAGTAGCTCATTTTGAGCAAATTGGAATTAAATTTGGAAGGTGGATTGATGTGGTGTATTTTGAGTTGCGATACTGAGATGGATTGCTTTTGCAATTCCTGTAGAGTATTTGGAAATGGCTAAACTATTAACTAAAAAAAACTTTATAAAATGAGAATGAAAGAATTAACATCCAGACAATATTTTCAACAATTGACCATTTTACATTTAGCGATGTTATCAGGGATGGTGATGATATATGGTATATTTTTCTTTGTATTGAAATCAGAACCCGTCGAAAGTTCATCTCAAATCTGGTTATATGTGATTGG
>CAZOHX010000236.1:0-5173 GCA_964579315.1 uncultured Saprospiraceae bacterium | reverse complement strand
TGCTGTGGCCCCATGTTGAGCATATATTCTTCTGTTCTGAATGCCTGATTAATTTTTGATTCAGTCATCACATTAGTTTTGGTCTCGTTTTTTAAATTTATTTCACTACAATATTCACTTCATCGACATAATCTTTTCGCAAAGGATGCCCTACCCATGATTCATCCAAAAAGATACGCTTCAAATTTGGATGGTTTTGAAATTTAATTCCAAACAAATCATAGACTTCTCTTTCGTGCATTTCGGCAGTAGGCCAAATATCATATACAGAATCCAAATCCACATTTTCTCGATCTTCAGTATGTACTTTTACCACCAAAATATGTCGATAGGTAGTAGATTCTAAATGATAAACCACGCTCAATGTCTTTGGCCAATCTACACCTGTCAAGCAAAACAAGTAATCAAATTTCGTTTTTTCATCATCCCGCAATTTCAAGGCGAAATCATGCCAAACATCTTTATCTACAGTAACTTCAAGATATTGAGTTCCTTCTTCCGAAAAAGGCAAATCATCTCCAAAAGTACCGATATAATCTTGTAGTTCTTCTCTAGTCATAACCTATTCCTTAATTTTACCTTCATCAAACCCATCTATAGGGTTATCTTTTCCCATAAATGCTTTATTTGCCTTAATTTTCTCTTGCAACTGAATCATTCCATACAATAAGCCTTCTGGTCTAGGAGGACATCCAGGCACATATACATCTACAGGAATCACATGATCTGCTCCTTTCACAACCGAATATGAATTGTAGAAAAATGGACCTCCAGAGATAGCACAAGCCCCCATTGCCACTACATATTTTGGCTCTGCCATCTGATCATATAATCTCCTTAAAACAGGTGCCATTTTATTGGTAATTGTTCCTGCGATAATGATTACATCTGCCTGTCGTGGTGTAGGACGTGCGACTTCCATTCCGAATCTTGCCCAGTCATGCTTAGCCCCACCTGTTGACATCATTTCGATGGCACAACAACTCGTTCCAAAATAAAGAGGCCAAAGAGAATTGGATCTTCCCCAATTAATAATTTTATCTAATGGACCAATTGCGATATTACCGCCATTTCCTGCAGGAATAATCTTTCCAGGAAAGCCTTCTATTGATTTGTCAATTTTTTCGTTTTCTATTCCCATCTTAATGCTCTTTTTTTCCATGCATATAATAATCCTATTCCTAAAATTACAAAAAAGATAAGTATTTCCACAAAAGCGACCATACCAATCTTCTTAAACGCCACAGCCCATGGCACCAAAAAAGCGACTTCTACGTCAAAAATTAGAAATAAAATTGCGAATAAATAATATCCTACTTTAAATTGAATCCAACTCGGACCAATAGTTTCAATACCACATTCATAGGGCTCCCATTTTGCTTTATTGTCAGACTTTGGAGATATCAAATGTGACATCACCACTGCAAATCCTACAAAAAAGACCCCTGCAATAAAAAATACAACCAATGCTTCTGCTCCCATAATATATTGATATTTTAAACAAAAAAAAGGTTCATGGCAAAAGACATTTCTGTACTAAAGCCAAAACAAATCAATCTAGTGTTCACGTTATATTGTTTTTGAGAATTCTCTATTCTTGGATAAAGACAGTTCTTTTGTCCAAAAACTTAGAATTTTCATTAATCTACCGTATAAGTCTCCCCCGATTTAAACAAATCTGTCGTAGTATGAAATTTTGAATTCGCTTTCACTTCCGCAATTTGATTCATCATCATCGTATCAAGCGTTACATCTTTTACTTCTCTGATAATTCCAGTAACCAACGGATATCTCAATCTGACCAACATCTGATGAAGGGTTACATCATTCTCATGTGCATCATGGACTAAAACATCTGATTCATCAACACCTCCTTCTCCTACACTCACGACTTCAAGCTTCAAACCTTTCAAAATCAATCCTTTAGTACCGCCATCAAAAAGCATAGGTTTACCATGTTCCACATGCATTAATTTATGTTTTCGATTGTCTTTATCTGTAAATTCATCAAAAGCACCATCATTAAAAATAACACAATTTTGCAAGACTTCAATCAATGAAGTTCCACGAAAAGTTTCCGCATGTACAAAGGCTTCTTTTTGCTGTCTAGGATTATTTCCAGGAATTCTAGCAAAAAATCTTGCCTGAGCACCTAAAGCCAATTCCCCAGGCAAAAAAGGTGGTTGAATATTTCCGTAAGGAGAAGATTTTGTCTTATGGCCAATTTCTGTGGTAGGAGAAAATTGCCCCTTTGTCAAACCATATATTTCATTATTAAAAAGAACGATATTCAAATCTACATTTCTTCTCAATACATGTATAAAGTGGTTTCCACCAATCGCCAAAGCATCCCCATCTCCAGTAATCACCCATACACTTAGATTAGGATTGGCCAATTTTAAGCCTGTCGCAACCGCAGGAGCACGTCCGTGGATACTATGCATTCCATAAGTATTCATGTAGTATGGGAATCTTGAAGAACATCCAATACCAGAGATAAAAACAATATCTTCTTTCTTTCTTCCCACTTCGGGAAGTGCTTTTTGAATAGATCTAAGTATAACATAGTCATCACATCCTGGACACCATCTAACTTCTTGATCTGAAGCAAAATCTTTATAAGTATATTCTACTGTATTCGTTGTCATAATATATTTTTAAGCGATTAAGGCAGACTTAATTTTCGCATTGATTTCTGAAATAGTAAAAGGTAACCCTTGAACTTTATTATACTTTTGGAATTTAAAATCTGGAAATTTAGATTGTAAAATAAAATGCAACTGTCCTAGATTCAATTCACAAACAATTATTTTCTTAAATTTAGAAAAAACTTCCGCCGTATTCTTTGGCATTGGATTGATATGTTTAAAATGTGCCAATCCCACTTTCTCTCCAGTATCATGTAAATAGGTCACCGCAGAATTCAAACTTCCATATGTTCCGCCCCATCCGACAACCAGTACATCCCCTTCTTGTGCTCCATCTACTTGTAAATCTTCAATAGAATTTTGAACACGAGCCACTTTCTCTGCTCTTATTTTACACATTTCCTCATGATTTTCTGGAACATAAGAAACATTTCCTGTCAAGTGATCTTTCTCTAATCCCCCAAGTCTATGTTCAAATCCTTTAGTACCTGGAATGGCCCATTCACGAGCTAGCGTTTCTTTATCCCTTGCATATGGATGCCATTCAGCAGGATTTCCAGTAGCATGTTTCACGGTAATCTGTGGCATATCATCCACTGTTTTTATTTTCCATGGCTCTGAACCATTCGCAATATAACCATCCGACAAAAATAAAACAGATGTCATGTGTTCCAAAGCCAATTTAGACGCTTCATAAGCAGTATCGAAACAATCCGCAGGTGAATTTGCGGCAATCACAATCAGTGGACTTTCACCATTACGTCCATACATTGCTTGTAACAAGTCAGATTGCTCCGTTTTGGTAGGTAATCCTGTAGAAGGTCCACCTCGTTGCACATTCACAATCACCATCGGCAATTCTGTAATCATGGCTAGTCCAATAGCTTCGCCTTTTAGTGCCAAACCTGGTCCAGAAGTAGTTGTCAACGCCAAATTTCCTGCAAATGCCGCTCCGATAGCAGAAGTAACCCCCGCTATTTCATCTTCTGCTTGAAAAGTTTTCACTCCAAAGTGTAGATGCTTTGACAATTCGTGTAATATATCAGAAGCAGGTGTAATTGGATAAGATCCTAAGAACAAAGGTCTATTACTTTTTTCTGCTGCTGCCAAAAATCCCCAGGCTGTAGCTTGATTCCCCATGATAATTCTATAAAGACCTGGGGTCATTTTTGCAGGTAATACCGTATATGCCGTAGGTAATAATTCCAAGGTATCCGCATAATTATATCCTGCTTTTAAAACACGAATATTTGCTTCTACTATCTCAGGTTTCTTAGCAAATTTTTTCTTTAAAAAATCAATGGTATAACTTAAAGGTCTTGTGTACATCCAAAACACCATTCCAAGAGCAAACATATTCCTACTTCGATTGACAGATTTATTATCCAAATTCATATCCAACAAAGCCTGTTTTGTTAAAGTAGAAACATTTACGGTGATTACTTTATATGCATCTAAACTACCATCTTCTAAAGGATTGGTATCATATTTCGCCTTTTGCAAATTCTTCTTTGTGAAGGCATCCGCATTGACAATCAACGTTTTCCCTGGAGCTACGTCACCCAGATTAGATTTTAATGCGGCAGGGTTCATTGCCACCAACACATCAAGATCATCTCCTGGAGTCTTCACTCCTACACGTCCAATATGCACTTGAAATCCAGAAACCCCATACAAACTTCCTTGTGGAGCACGAATCTCAGCAGGATAATTCGGGAATGTAGAAATATCATTCCCGAGCATGGCTGAAGTGTCGGAAAATTGGGTTCCTGTCAATTGCATACCATCCCCAGAATCTCCCGCAAATCGAATCACTACGTCTGAAAGATCGGTAGTGTTTTTGGGCTGATTGGTTATTGTTCCTGTTTCTTTCATATAATATTTTGTTTTATGGTATCCTGTTTATTGGTATCAAAGCTGTAAACTTCTATTTTTAACCCCAAAAAACAATCTCCAATTCAATTTATAATTTTTTAAACAATTTCCTTTTTTTGCAGTCTAAAACTGCTTTTTTTTAATCAAAACCCAAAATTGAACTAATTATAAATGACTACCAAACCTAAAATAGTGACTTTTGTCAGTATAATTAATTTAGATAAGTTCTAAATTCAATCAATAATTTGGATAAATTTGCAATTTCACAATTTTTAAATTAGATTTGGCTTGCGAAACATAAATTTATTAAATAATTGACAAAATAGAAAAAAAATGGCAATAATTATAACTGACGATTGTATTAATTGTGATGCATGCATTTCAGAGTGCCCTAACAATGCGATCTATGAGCCAGACGACAATTGGTCCTATGCTGATGGTACTGCTTTAAGCGGAACAACTCAAACTCCTGGAGGCGTTGAAGTAGATGCGGATGAGAGTCATGAGCCTATTTCTGATGAATTTTACTTTATCGTGACGGATAAATGTACGGAATGTAAAGGGTTCTATGATGAACCACAATGTGCTTCTGTTTGTCCAGTAGATTGTTGTGTTCCTGATGAAGATCATGAGGAAGATGAAGCAACTTT
>CAZOHX010000235.1:0-5179 GCA_964579315.1 uncultured Saprospiraceae bacterium | reverse complement strand
CATTACAAAATTGTAAATATGGATGCCCTGACTTATGCGGGTAATCTTGAAAATTTAAGGGATATTGAAGATAAGTCCAATTATTTTTTTGAAAAAGGGGATATAACAGATGCTGAGTTTGTTTCAGGGATTTTCACAAAATATAATCCAGATGGTATTATTCATTTGGCTGCTGAATCACATGTAGATAGATCAATTAGTAATCCAATGAGTTTTATTCAAACCAATATAGTGGGAACGGTGACCTTATTAAATGCAGCCAAGCATCATTGGAAGGATAATTTTGATGGAAAAAGATTTTATAATGTATCTACGGATGAAGTCTATGGTACATTAGGGGATACAGGATTATTTACAGAATCTACGGCATATGACCCACGATCACCATATTCTGCATCTAAGGCGAGTACAGATCATTTGGTTAGAGCTTATTTTCATACTTATGATATGCCGATTGTTATATCAAATTGTTCTAACAATTATGGACCAAATCAGTTTCCAGAAAAATTGATACCTTTGTTTATTAATAATATCAAACACAATAAGCCTTTACCTATTTATGGTGATGGAAAATATACTCGTGATTGGCTTTGGGTGATTGACCATGCTGTTGCTATTGATTTGATTTATCATAAAGGGGAGAATGGAGAAACTTACAACATTGGTGGACACAATGAATGGACAAATTTGGATTTAATTGGTCTATTGATTAAGGAAGTTGATAAACAATTGGGAAGGGCAGAAGGAACATCACGTGCCTTGATAACCTATGTGAAGGATAGAGCTGGTCATGATCGGAGATATGCAATTGATGCTTCAAAAGTTCAAAAAGAGCTGGGTTGGGTACCCTCACTACAAATGGAAGAAGGTATGGCGATTACCGTAAAATGGTATTTAGATAATATGGACTGGATGGATTCAATTACTTCGGGTAGTTACCAACAATATTATGAAAATCAATACGAAAAAAGATAAATGATAGTGGAAGGAAACCTAATCCAATACTAAAAAAATATTGCTTGTGTTTCTTTTTTAAAAAATTGCAAAACGAATTATCAACCGATTTTAATTACATCAAACTATGAAAAAAATATTATTGTTCCTCCTGTTTTTGAATGTATTTGTGATTTCAAATGCACAAGTCGTTGATTTGGGATCTGCTCAAAAAGAATTGGCTAGGAGAGGTCTTTCCGAAGATGATTTTCGTACTAAAATGCTAGAAAGGGGGATTGATGTAGATCAAATAAAACCAGAAGATCTTCCTTCTATTGAAAGTACTATTGAAGAAGTCGTCGCAGAATTAGAGCTTGAAAAACAAAATAGGGCGCAATTAGCAGATGTAGATACATCGACAGTAGAAATACTAAGAGATAGTTTGGAGACTTTATCTGAAATTGATACTGCTAAAAATGATACTTTGGTCGTGATAGACGAAACCGTTAAGAAACCAACTGAAAATAGAACAGTAAATATATATGGACAACATTTATTTGTCAATAATATGGTTACGCCTTTGAATGTTTTTGAAAGTGGTCATCCTTCTGAGAGTTATGTATTGGGAGTAGGGGACAAGCTGACAATATTAATATGGGGTGCATCTCAAGAAAATGCAACTTTTGAGATTAATAGTCAAGGTTTTATTCAACCTACCAAAATGCCTAAAATTAATCTTGGTGGTTTGACTTTTGCTGCAGCAAAACAACTTTTAAGAAAGCGATATGGTCAGTATTACAAGTTCCGAAATGAAGAGTTTGATGTTGTTTTGCAATCATCTCGAAATATTACTGTCAATATCATCGGAGAAGTTGAAAATGCAGGTAGCTTTCAACTGCCTGCGGTAAATACCGCCATTAATGCACTTAGCTTAGCTGGTGGGATGCTCCCTTTAGGAGGTGTTCGGACTATTAAATTAATTCATTCAGATGGAAGTACTAAAATGATTGATTTATATGAATATCTTTTGAATCCAGCCAAGGCATATGACTTTTTTCTTCAAGACAATGATTATATTTTTGTGCCTGTTGCTGCTACAGTGGTACAAATTAATGGTTTGGTTAATCGTCCTTTCAAATATGAGATGAAATCTGGAGAGGGATTGAAGGATTTATTAAAATTTGCAGGTGGATTTGGACCCAATGCCTATAAAAAGACCATTCAAGTAAAGCGATATTCAGATGATGAAGAAGTAATCATAGATGTGGACTATACTGCTTTGGTCAAATCTGGAAAGCATTTTGATTTGCTAAATGGTGATGTCGTCACAGTAAAATCTATCCCTTCGGAGTTTAAAAATTATGTAAGTATAGATGGTGCTGTCGAATTATCTGGTCAATATCAATTTCATGAAAATATGACTATCTTAGATTTAGTCAAAAAGGCTAAATTAAAAGATGATGCAAGATTAGATAATGTATTTTTGATGAGAGAAAATGCAGATAAAACGAGAAAGTATATCAAGATAAATTTAGGAGCTATTCTCAAGAAAAAATCAGAAAATATTGTACTTCAATCCAAAGATCAATTGATCGTTTATTCTCTTGCAAATTACAAGGATAATGAAGTTTTTGTAGTGGAAGGTGCGGTGCGAAATCCTGGAGAGCATCCCTTTGATAACTCTGGCAAGCTACGAGTAAGTGATGTAATTTCTATGTCTGGAGGTTTACTCCCAATAGCAGCGGATTTTGCTTATATTTATAGAAATGACCCAGATAATCATAGAATTCGTCAGTATTTAAGAGTTAATATTTCTGAGATTTTAGCCAATCCAGAATCTGCAAATAATTTTACAATTCGTCCTTTTGATAAAATAATTATCTATGATTATGCAAGTTTTATGGATGAAACATATATTCAGGTAGATGGTAGTGTACGTAAACCAGGACAGTTTTTATACGATAAGACCTTAACCTTAAGAGATGTATTAACTTTTGCTGGAGGGCTAAAAATGGAAGCAGATAAAAGTAGAGTGGAATTATCAAGAGTGGTCATTGGGAAAAATAATCAAACAAGAACAATTGTTTCAATTTTGGAAGTGGATGATGATTATAAAATAAATGGTGAAGAGTTTCCTTTGGAGCCTTTTGATCGAATATATATTCGTTCTGCTCCTGAATTTGAACTTCAACAAACTATTTTAGTGAAAGGGGAAGTAGCATTTCCTGGGAAATATGATTTGGTAAATGATAATGAACGAGTATTTAATGTAATCAAAAGAGCAGGTGGGATTACGAAAGAAGGATTTGCCGCAGGAGCAACTCTTTATAGATTGTATGAATCCGTTGGATATATTGTAATGGATTTGAGTGAAGTGATGAGAAATCCAAAATCTAAATTTAATTTTATTCTGAGAGATGGTGATATAATCGAAATCCCTAAGCAAAAGGATGTCGTTACAATTATGGGAGAAACGAAAGCTAGGGAAATTTACCCTGATAAAATCTTGAGAGCGGGTAAGTTTAATGTACCTTATGAAGGTCGTAAAAGTGCACGGTGGTATGTTGATAATTATGCTGCAGGTATAGGAAAAGAAGGAAGGGCGCGATTGATTACTGTAGAGCAGCCTAATGGTCAAATTGAAAGAACAAAAAATTATATCTTTTTTAAGGTTTATCCTAAAATTCAAAAAGGTTCCAAAATCACAGTCGGTAAAGTGGTGAAAACAGAGCGGCAGAAAAAACGAGAAAAGAAAGAAATCGATTGGGCTAAAGTGGTGGCAGATGCCATCGGGCAAGCAACTGGGGTCTTATCTCTTATTTTGCTGATTCAACGTGTGAATTAAGGAATTTTCAAGTAAGTGGTTAAAAAAAGGCATTTTGATTTTTCAAAATGCCTTTTTTATTGCCTAAAGCTTAATAATCTTCTGGGTTAAATGCCCATGTTCCGTTTGAATGTGGATGAAATATATGCCATTCGAAAAAGTGGTTAGGTCAATATTTTTATCGTGAGTTTGCAATTGGACTTTTCCATTTATATCTAAAACTGAAACCAAATTTATTTTCTTTTCAGAACTGATTTTTAAATAATCATGGGTAATTGTTGGAGAAATTGTAATATCATTTTGAATATCCTTTGTCTCAACAGGCTTGTATTTTAATTGAATCATCCAATCCAATTCTGGTGTTGTATTTATAATGCCACCATTTGGATTTTTAGAAAAGTATAAATGATCATAACTTCCTTCAATGACCATGGATTTGCCCGTTTCTGGACTTTTAAATTTGATATATGGTCCAATGATTTCTTTTGTATCATGATCGACAATGCCTTTGCCTGGAATGTACAATTTTGATTTGGTCAAGTTGATATCTCCAAAATGAAATTCAATTGTACCATTTTCATAAAACCAAACTTGGTAATGTAGATAATGATCCAAATTGGTATCATGCTCAATTTCCCAACCAAGACCAACATACGCCCATTCTATTTTGAGTACTTTCAGATTCTCAACCAAACCATATTGATAGCGAACTTCTGAAAATAAGGGCGTATCCACTGGATTAAAAGCTAGATAATCTCCTGCGAATAGATACATATTGAATTCATCCGTGTCGCCAATTTTACCAAAACCGCTTTCATTTAGTTTGAAAGATTGGTAGGTTTCATCAAAATATGGAAAATCAAATCCAAATTTGAATTCATATTCCCATCTTCTGAAATTTCCTGTATTTAAGCCTTGTTCTAAAGTGATAGAAGTGAAATCTGTTAGAGGTTGATAATTATCTCCCTTTTGGGAAACTAAATCATACACTTGTCCAAAACTAACAGTAATTTGAATAATTAAAATACTGAGAATTAATATGTTCTTTCTCATTGGTTTAGAGTTTTTATATTTTGATAAATAAAGGAGAGGGGTAGGAAGAATTACGCTACTATTTTAGAATGGTTGCAATTCTTTATTTATTTTATCTTTATTATCAATAGGTTATGTGTGGTATTTTTTACTGGCTTCAACTGATATATTTATAATTTTTTTAAAAGTTGAGTATTCATAATAAAGAATATAATGTAACTTGTGTCGTCAAATTGTAGTTACTATTTTTGTGCTTTTCTAATACCACGATATGCCAATTTATAATCATCTCCCTTATATACCCCCATTTATCAATAATCGACATTATCTTACAATTAGAACAGCACTCTATCGTAAGATGGATGGGGTTGAATACCAAAGGGAGCGTAT
>CAZOHX010000234.1:1334-5204 GCA_964579315.1 uncultured Saprospiraceae bacterium | reverse complement strand
AATCTTTTTTTTATACGCATTTATTGTCAGGTTTAGTACGTCATCCAACTTACGTAGGCTTAAATATGGGGATAGCTCTATTTGTCTTATTATTTTCTTTGATGGATCATAAAATTCAAATTTCTAACCATGAAAAAAAATGGGCGAAGATACTGCTTCCTATTTTTGGGATATTTTTACTGATGCTCGTTTCCCGAATGGTGATTTTATCTTTTGGTTTTGTGCTTGTCATAATCGCTACCGCATTTTTTATTAAACAAAAAGCATGGATAAAAGGTCTTTTGTTTTATTTTTTGATAAGTATTACGGCATTGGGCATTTATAATATACCCCAAATTAAAATTAGAGTACATAGTGTATCGAAAGATGCTAGACCCAATCTTTGGAGAGCAGCGACTCATGTTATTCAACAAAATTTGTGGATTGGCGTTGGTACAGGTGATGTGCAAGATGCTTTATTGCCCGTTTATAAATCGATGGGACAAAAGGTAGCTTATCATAAATCTTACAATACACATAATTTATTCCTACAACCTTTGGTTATGTTAGGAATGTTTGGGTTGATTGGTTTTGGACTAACATTTATTGTCCCCATTAAATTGGCATATCCCAACCATCCATTATATATAGTCATTTTAGTATTCTTTTTAATTACAGGTATGACCGAAGCATTGATAGAACGACAAGAAGGAGTGATGCTTTATGCCTTTATAACCGTGTTGGGAAGTTGTCATTTTTTAAAAGAAAAAAATAAAAAATTGATATTATGAAAATAAAAAATAAATACTTATTCTATTGCAACAAATGCACTAGAAGGCATGAAAGTAGTCGATATTATCGAACGAATTTATAATTGCAGCGTAAAATAAAGCAGAATTTACAAAAAATATATCAATGAAAAAAGCATTAATAACAGGAATTACAGGACAAGATGGAGCCTATTTGTCAGATTTTTTATTGGCAAAAGGATATGAAGTACATGGTATTAAAAGACGGTCTTCTTTATTCAACACAGGAAGAATCGACCATATTTATGAAGATCCACATGTCGATAATCGTAGGTTTATTTTACATTTTGGAGATATGACAGACTCCTCCAATTTGATTCGAATCATCAAAGAAGTACAACCCGATGAAATTTATAATCTAGCCGCCATGTCGCATGTACATGTGAGTTTTGATATGCCCGAATATGCTGCGGATGTAGATGCATTGGGGACATTGCGGATTTTGGAAGCCGTTAGATTGTTAGATTTAGGTAAAAAAACCAAAATTTATCAAGCATCTACTTCAGAATTATATGGCAAGGTTCAAGAAATTCCACAAACTGAAAAAACACCTTTTTATCCACGTTCTCCCTATGCGGTTGCAAAGATGTATGCCTATTGGATTACGGTAAATTATCGAGAAGCCTACGGGATGTTTGCTTGTAATGGTATTCTTTTTAACCATGAATCTCCATTGCGGGGGGAAACATTTGTAACTCGAAAAATTACGAGGGCTGCAGCTAAAATCGCTTTGGGACTTCAAGATAAAGTCTTTTTGGGAAATATGGATGCCAAACGAGATTGGGGACATGCAAAAGATTATGTAGAATTGATGTGGATGATTTTACAACAAGATAAACCAGAAGATTTTGTTATTGCAACAGGGGTAACTACTTCTGTACGAGATTTTGTTCGCATGGCATTTCTTGAAATTGGTGTTATCGTAGAATTCAAAGGCAAAGGAATAGACGAAGTAGGTATCGTTACCGCTTGTAACAATCCAGAATATCAAATCGAAATTGGAAAAGAAGTCGTTTCTGTTGATCCTAGATATTTTAGACCCACAGAAGTAGAATTGCTCATAGGAGATCCTTCTAAAGCGAAAAATCAATTGGGCTGGAAACCAAAATATGATCTTCAAATGATGGTCAGTGAAATGGTGCAATCCGATTTGGATTTATTTAAGAGAGATCAATTATTGAGAAATCATGGCTTTGATGTCAAAAATGAATTTGAATAGATATTGGTTGAGCAGGTGAGACGATTGTCTTTAGGACAATCTAGTTGATAGTTGAGCATACCTGCCATATGGTAGGAAGGTGAGTTAATCCCAATAAATTGGGGCTTGTTGAGAAGGTGAACTATTCAGATGAGTACCATTTTTAATAAGGTGGATATTTATCTGAGCAGCTCTCAATATCTAAGTTAATTCGATTTTGGTGAAATATGTACGAAATTTAAATTAATTTATACATTAGGAACAAGTCAGCCAAGAAACTCAACTATCACCTAAGAATTGCATTGGCAATTCTGACTCAACTTCTCCCTGATTTTAAAAGAAAAACAACACATGAAAAAGATTACATTTTTATTGCTATTTGTAGCGACATTGCTCAATGCCCAACATACATCGATTGTCCCCATAGCATCATTGGACAATGAAGTCATCCAAGACTCCATTATCAAAAAGCTACAAATGGAGCGTTCTTTTTTTAAAGAAAAATGGTTGGGTCAGGTATTGGTCAATGAACATTTATTGGATATTAAGAAAGATGCATATCGAATCACTTTAGATCCAATACTTCATGTTCGATATGGAAAAGATAGTCGCTTGCCCGATAGCTCTCTTTATATCAATACAAGGGGATTTCGTTTGAAAGGTCGCATTGGAAAAACATTTGCTTTTTATTCTGATTTTAGAGAGAATCAAGCTTATTTTCCAGCGTATCAAATCGACAAAATTGCAAATATCCGTACAATTCCTTCAGGTTTAGGTGTTCCTAAGAGATATGGAAATAATGCCTACGACTTTGCAGTAGCACGAGGATTTATAGAATACCAACCCAATAAAGTATTCAATTTCAAATGGGGAAATGGGTCCAATTTTATAGGTGATGGCTATCGTTCATTATTATTATCTGATAACAATTTCCCGTATCCATCATTAAGAATTACGGCTACTTTATGGAAATTGAAATACTGGGTTTTATATACTAAAATGTTGGATATCAATTCAACTTATTCTAATGGAACGTATGTTAGTAAATATGTAACATCTCATTATTTGAATTGGGATATTTCTGATAAAATCAGTGGGGGGATATTTGAAACAGTTGTTTATGCAGATACATTGGGTACGCGGGGATATGATGTGAATTATCTAAATCCTGTCATTTTCTATCGTCCTATTGAATTTTCCCTAGGTTCTAGTGGTGGAAATGTCCTTTTAGGGGGGAATATCAAATGGAAAATCACTCCAAAAATCACAACTTACGGGCAAATATTGCTTGATGAATTTAATTATAAACAACTCACTCAAAAAGAAGGCTGGTGGGCCAATAAATTTGCTTTTCAATTAGGATTGAAATCACAAAATCTAGGAATAGATGGGCTATTCTTACAAACAGAAATGAATTTGGTCAGACCATACACCTATTCTTATGGATTTCCTGCTCAAAATTACGGACATTATAACGAGCCCTTGGCACATCCATTGGGTTCCAATTTTCTGGAATCTGTTTCCAAGGTAAAATATCAAAAAGAGCGATTTGTTTTTGAAACTGAATTCCTTTTTTATACCCAAGGGAAAGATACTTTAAACTCCAATTGGGGAACGAATATATATAAATCGTACCGTGATCGTGAGCAAGATTATGGTAATAAGTTATTCCAAGGAATCAAATCAAAAACCGTTTATTGGAATACGGAAGTAGGCTATATTATCAATCCTGCTTATGATTTTCGTTTTGAATTGGGATATACTTATCGAAAGTTTACTCCTGAGAATGAAACTGTTCTCAAATCAACTCAAACGAATTATTTTTATTTTGGATTGAATACTAAGATGTGGCGGGTTTATGAGGATTATTGAGAAGATTAGTTG
>CAZOHX010000234.1:0-1324 GCA_964579315.1 uncultured Saprospiraceae bacterium | reverse complement strand
TTAGGCTTTCGATGTATTTCAATAAAACGTTAAATTATTTGTTTTTATAATTTCAGTGCATTATTTTTGTTTATAAAGGTATATGTGTACATTCACAACATTCTATATTATACTCTGTTTTTCTTAAAACATCCAAACAAAATGACAAAATACATCATCCTATTTTTTCTCTTCATCAACACTTCAGTATCTGCTCAATATTTTAAAATATTTGATTCGTTCAAAAAGGATAACTTCTTTCATTTTGTAAAAGAATTAGATGACAATAGACTACTATTTGAATATTTTCAATACGCACCAAAAGCAACTACAAGATTTTTCGAAGTTGACAAGGATGGAGAAATTTCAAATTGGAAAGACTTTGAAGTAGAAGGATATCATAATGTGGTCTTTAAGGCATATTTTCAAACAGAAAATGGTATATACTTTATTTGCAATGGACTGGATGACAATTTAGAAAATCATATATTATCCATTAAATTAGATGGTGAAAATTATGTCGAGATAGATGCAGTAAATATTGGAGACGCAGGAATAATTCATGTTCAAAACTTTTTCTTTGATAAATCAAAAAGGAAAATGATATTCTCGCTGATTGGAAATAATGGACCTATATCAGAATATGTTTATGTTGAATTCGATGATAAAGGAAAAATAATAGATTCAAATAATATTACAGATTTTCCAAGTAATTATTACCCTGCAAATGATTTTTCAAGAATCCCAAATTCTCCTAATTATTATTTTTCAAACTCTATCTTACTTAAAGTAGATAGTCAAATGAATGTAATAAAACAAGAATTACTAAATGAAAAAACTGCTAGCAACTTGAGTTTTGCTGTAATGGCACTTGATACAGTTGGAACTGATACAACCGTAACTTTTCTTGGGAATTATACTGTCGATGATTTTTTACTCAATTCTGGAGTAAAAAAATATAGGTTTTCAGGAGATTCTATTATAGAAATTTATAAAAACCCAAATACATATAGTTTTAGTAAACAATTATTCGATCAATCAGATATTTATATCGACAAAAAGGGGAATCATTATTTTGCTTTTTTAGATGGATTAATTCAACCTAGTGGAAGTTATGAAGAAAATACAGTTGTTGTACAGAAACTATCATCCGATTTGAAAGAATTATGGACCTATGAACTTCAAAAAGAAAATACAACCTTTTTTTTAAGTGGAATTCATCTATGCTCCGATGGAAATATACTCGTTGTTGGAAGAGCAATGAATTACTATGGCAATAACATTACGAACGGCTTCTATCTAAAACTCTCCCCAAAAGGCCAAATAATCACAAAAACCACATTCC
>CAZOHX010000233.1:0-5210 GCA_964579315.1 uncultured Saprospiraceae bacterium | reverse complement strand
ATTGCATCCTCAAAATTATATCCTTTCCAAGGCATAAATGCGACTTTCAAGTTTTGCCCCAATGCCAATTCTCCATTATCCGTAGCAAATCCGTCACAAAGAATTTTTCCTTTGGTCACTCGATCTCCTTTTCTAACGATTGGTTTCAAGTTAATACACGTTCCTTGATTGGTTCTTCGGAACTTAGTCAATTTATAGACCTTTCTATTATCCACAAATGAAATCAACTGCTCTTCTTCTGTTCGATCATATCTAATAATAATTTCATCTGCATCTACATACTCAACCACACCATCTCCTTCTGCATTCATCATCATTCGTGAATCAGTTGCAACTTTTGCTTCCAAACCAGTTCCTACTACTGGAGAATCAGGCTTCACTAAAGGAACTGCCTGACGCTGCATGTTCGATCCCATCAAGGCTCTATTCGCATCATCATTTTCCAAGAAAGGAATCAAAGATGCAGAAACTCCTACAATTTGGTTTGGTGCTACATCTATATATTCTATTTCTTTAGGTGTTAATACTGGGAAATCACCATGCTCTCTACACTTTACTCTATCTGTCAAAAATGCTCCAGTTTCATCCACTTCCGCATTTGCTTGGGCTATTTTTTTGTAATCTTCTCCCTCAGCAGACAAGTACTCTATACCACCTTCTACATCTACCTTTCCATCAATCACTTTAATATAAGGTGTTTCCAAAAATCCCATTTTGTTCACTGTTGCGTGCACACAAAGAGTAGAGATTAATCCAATATTAGGTCCTTCTGGAGTTTCAATTGTACATAATCGACCATAGTGCGAATAATGAACATCTCTCACCTCAAAACCTGCTCTTTCTCTGGACAATCCACCTGGACCAAGTGCTGAAATACGTCTTTTATGAGTAATTTCGGCCAAAGGATTGGTTTGATCTAAAAATTGAGAAAGTTGATTGGTTCCAAAAAAGGAATTAATTACAGAAGATAGTGTTCGTGCGTTAATCAAGTCAATTGGAGTAAAAACTTCATTGTCACGAACATTCATTCTTTCACGAATTGTTCTTGCCATACGTGCCAGACCAACACCGAATTGACCGTACAATTGTTCTCCTACGGTTTTTATACGACGATTACTTAAATGATCAATATCATCTAAGTCAGATTTTTGATTCATTAAACGAACCAAGTATCTTACGATTTCAATCAAATCTTCTTTAGTTAAAACTAAAGTTTCCATTGGAACATCTGTTTCCAATTTACGATTGATTTTATATCGACCAACCTCTCCTAAATTATATCTCTTATCAGAAAAGAATAATTTATCAATAATACCCCTTGCAGTTTCATCATCTGGAGCATCTGTACTTCTCAATTGTTTATAAATATACTTCACCGCTTCTATTTCTGAACTAGAAGGGTCTTTTTGAAGTGTATTATAAATTACGGTATAATCTTCCGCAATCTCTTCATTTTGAAGGATGATTGTTTCAGCTTCAGCATCTAAAATCAACTGAATATTATCTTCATCCAATTCAACGTCTCGCTCAATAATCACTTCATTTCTTTCTAAAGAAACAACTTCCCCAGTATCTTCATCCACGAAATCTTCCACCCATTTCTTTAAGACTCGAGCCGCCAATTTTCTACCGATAGCATCTTTCAATGTTTTTGGAGTAGCTTCAATTTCATCTGCCAATCCAAAAAGATCCAAAATAGACTTATCTGTATCAAAACCGATTGCTCTAAGTAAAGTAGTTACAGGAAATTTTTTCTTTCTGTCGATGTAAGCATACATCACATTATTAATATCTGTAGAAAATTCCATCCAAGCTCCCTTGAAAGGAATTACTCTAGCAGAGTAAATTTTCGTACCATTTGGGTGAAAACTTTGACCAAAGAATACACCAGGAGAACGATGCAATTGTGAAACAACTACACGCTCCGCACCATTGATTACAAATGTACCCCTTGGAGTCATATAAGGAATATTTCCCAAGAATACAGGTTGAACAATGGTTTCAAAATCTACGTGTTCTTCATCATTACAAGAAAGTCTTAATTTTGCTTTTAATGGAACACTATAGGTCAACCCACGCTGCATACACTCTTCAATCGTATATCTAGGAGGGTCTATAAAATAATCTAAAAATTCAAGAACAAAAATATTTCTAGCATCCGTAATAGGAAATATTTCTTGAAACACTCTAAACAATCCTTCGTATCCCCTTCTTTCGGGTGTGGTTTCAAGCTGGAAAAATTCTTTAAATGATTTTAGCTGTATCTCCAACAAATCTGGAGATGGAGGTAAAAATTTTGCTTTACCGAAATTAATTCTCTTTACTTCCGGACTAGATGTGCCGTTATTAACCATTTGCAGTTTGATTTGTAAGTTTTCAGCTAACCAATATGGCTAGTTTCCAAGTCTTTTTTTTTAAAAAAAAGTAAAAAAACAGATACAACACAGGCTTAACCAGAGAAATCTCTCTAGTTAAGCCCCAATGTCATATTTCTAATTGTAGATATTGAATCTTATCATATAGAAGTTCTATTGAACAATGATTACTTTAATTCAACATCAGCACCTACAGCTTCTAAAGCAGCTTTTAATGATTCAGCTTCTTCTTTAGCAACACCTTCTTTAATTGTACAAGGAGCACCATCCACTAAATCTTTAGCATCTTTAAGACCTACGCCTAAAAGACCTTTAACTTCTTTTACAACTTTAAGTTTGCTTGCACCTGCTGAGTTTAATACTACATCAAATTCAGTTTGTTCCGCAGCTGCTTCTCCGCCGCCAGCAGCTCCACCCATTGGCATTGCAACTGCTGCAGCAGCTGGCTCTATACCATGTTCTTCTTTTAATATTTCAGCTAGTTCATTAACTTCTTTTACTGTTAAATTTACTAAACTGTCTGCTAATTGTTTTAAATCTGCCATTTTAAATGGTTTAAAATTTCATTAATAAATTAAATTACAACTCTTTGTGATAAAAGGAAGCAATATATATCACATAGAAAAAAGATTATCTTTCTTCCAAAGTTTTCAATAGACCCATTATCGTACTTCCACCAGATTTCAATGCACTAATAACATTTTTGGCTGGAGATTGTAACAATCCGATAACATCACCTATTAATTCTTCTTTTGATTTCAATGCTGCTAATACATCGACATTTTCATCGCCTAAAAAGACATCTGAGTCAATATACGCTGCTTTCAAAACAGGCTTTTCATCTTTCCCTCTAAATTCTTTAATAATTTTAGCGGGAACATTACCTGTTTTAGAGAACATGATTGCAGTAGGACCTTTCAATGCTGGAGCTAAACCGCTAAAGCCATTATCATCTCCAATTGCTTCAAATGCCTTTGTAATCAAAGTATTTTTAGCAACTTGCATTTCCACATCCTTATCGAAGCACATGCCTCTCAATTTGTTAATTTGTTCTACTGTTAAATTTGAAAAATCAGTTAAGTAAAAGAATGAATACTCATTAAACTTATCTTTCAATATTTCTACAGCAGCAACTTTTTCTGATCTAGTCATTTTAATTGTGCTTTTATTCTTTTACTTAATAGAGTTTTTATCAATTTTGATTCCTGGACTCATTGTTGAAGCTACTGTAACAGACCTCATATAAGTTCCTTTAGATGAAGATGGCTTCATTTTATTCAAAATATGAATTAATTCTGAAGCATTTTCAGCCAACTTATCTGCTGAAAAAGAGACTCTCCCAATAGAAGAATGAATGATTCCATACTTATCCACTCGAAATGCAATTTTTCCACCTTTCACATCAGCAATTGCTGCTCCAATATTTGGAGTAACTGTTCCTGATTTAGGGTTTGGCATCAATCCTCTTGGGCCTAATACTCGACCTATACGACCAATCTTTGCCATTACCTGTGGCATTGCCACCACTACATCAAAATCTAACCAACCCCCTTGAACTTTCTGAATCATATCATCCAATCCAACAAAATCGGCACCTGCAGCCTTTGCTTCTTCTTCCTTGTCAGGAGTACAAAGTGCTAAAACTCTTTTTGTTTTACCAGTTCCATGAGGTAAAGTAACAGTACCTCTAATAGCCTGATCTGCTTTTCTTGGGTCAATCCCAAGACGTACATGTAAATCTACCGAAGCATCAAACTTTGTCGTATTCACATCTTTCAACAAAGCCATAGCTTCGTTGATAGCATACAATTTTTCGTTATCAACTTTTGCTTCAGCAGCAATACGTTTTTTTCCTTTTTTTGCCATTGTAAATATTTTTGAGGTCAAACATTTGAATTTTCAAACTTCCTCTTAGTTTCTAAATTAGTTATCAGATGCACTTTCCGCGTCCCAAGGAGGCGTACCATCTACAACTATTCCCATACTTCTTGCAGTACCTGCAATCATTCTCATTGCTGACTCTACTTTAAAGGCATTAAGGTCAGGCATTTTAGCTTCTGCTATTTCCTTTACTTGATCCCATGTCAAATGAGCAACTTTATCACGGTTGGGTACAGATGAACCTTTTTTCAACTTTGCCATTTCCATGATTTGTGAAGATGCTGGAGGTGTTTTTACAATAAAATCAAAAGACTTATCCTTAAATACAGTAATAACTACTGGGATAAGCTTTCCTGGAGTATCCTGTGTTTTAGCGTTAAAACGCTTACAGAATTCCATAATATTAACACCTTTGGCACCTAATGCAGGTCCAACTGGAGGGGCAGGATTCGCCTGTCCACCACGTACTTGCAATTTTATAAAACCATCTACTTCTTTTGCCATTGTTAAATTAATTTTTTTACAAATAATTTATGGGAAGCAGCTCCAAAGAGCACAAAAACTACTGTAAGTATAAATATATAATTAAATCCTAAATTATGCTTGTTTTTCAACTTGTATGAATGCCAGTTCTACTTCGGTACCTCGACCGAAAATTTTAACAATTACATTCAATTTCTTTTTCTCTTCGTAAATCTCTTTGATATCCCCTACAAACTCGTTGAAAGGACCATCAATAATTTTAACAGTTTCTCCCACAAAGAAAGGCTCTAACATTGATTCGCCTAAATCTTGAGATTCATCCACTTTACCTAAAAGGCGATTAGCCTCAGCATCCTGCATTGGAATAGGGCTTGTTCTACCTAAAAAGTGAATTACATTTGGAATTCCAGTAATAGTTGTAATCATTTCTCCTGAAAACCTATCTTTCATGGCTTCTACTATAATATAACC
>CAZOHX010000232.1:0-5234 GCA_964579315.1 uncultured Saprospiraceae bacterium | reverse complement strand
TGGTATGTGGAGCATAAAATTTGATGATAAAAAGTGATTTTCATAGATCAGCTTAATAGACAAATTGAACTAGATGCCGTTCCTAAAAGGATCATTTCTACGGTCCCAAGTCAAACAGAATTACTGATAGATTTGGGATTGTCAGATTACCTTGTAGGACGAACAAAATTTTGTATTCATCCTAAAGACACAGTTTCCAAAATCCCCAAAATAGGTGGTACGAAAAACTTAAAAATTGATAAAATAATTGAATTAAAGCCCGATTTAATCATTGCCAATAAGGAAGAAAACACCAAAGAAGATATTGAATTATTAGCCACAAAATTTCCTGTCTGGATCAGTGATATTTTCAATTTAAAAGATGCCCTAGATTCCATCAAAGGAATTGGACAAGTGACCCATTCGATAGAATCCGCCCAAAATCTAATTTCAAATATAAAAAAAGAATTTCAAAATATAAAAAAGGCTAATACACCCCAAAAAGTTGTCTATCTCATTTGGCAAAATCCATATATCTCTGTTGGAAATGATACTTTTATTCATGATATGTTAGAAAAAATGGGTTGGACCAATGCTTTTGAAGATTTGAGTAGATATCCAGAAGTCAGTATTGATATGATAAAAGATGCCCACCCAGATAGAATATTACTTTCTTCAGAGCCCTACCCTTTTCAAGCAAAGCACGTTTCAGGATTTCAATCTCTATTTCCAAAATCTCAAATTCAATTGGTTGATGGTGAATATTTTTCGTGGTATGGTAGTCGCTTAGCTCATGCACCAAAATATTTCAAAAGTATTTTATAAAATTGTTTCGTTTTTGAAAAGAAAATTATACTTTTGCATTCCTAATTCGATAATGGCTCCGTAGTTCAGCTGGATAGAATATTTGACTACGAATCAAAAGGTCGCAGGTTCGACTCCTGCCGGAGTCACAGATAAAGACCTTAACTAGTTGATAGTTAAGGTCTTTTGTTTTTGAAATCTATATTTTATGTTAATTTAACAATTTTATACCATTCCCACCCCATAGCAGTCTCCACTCCAAACATGAAGATGCCATCTGGAATAGCTGCTAAAGAAATTGAATTATCACCACTAAGAATATTGGTTTCAAGTAGCAACTGTCCCTCTAAACTAACAATTTGAATAGCCATAATATTATTTTTCCCCTTTATCTTAAGCGTATCGCCCACGGTAGTAGGATAAAATCCAACCTTATCCACTATATGTGAAATATCAATAGTACCCGTTAATCCCTTAGAAGCTTCCACCGTATTACCAAAAACTCCCAAATTCATTCTATCTCCATTTGGGCTTGGCTCATAATAATATGGTGACATTGGATCCCCTGCATCAATACATGGACTTGTGACATCATCTTGAACCCATTGCGTTCCATCCCATCGCCCCTTTTCAGATCTAGGATGATAGACATCCCATGCTTCATAAGCTCCTAAGTCACCCCGAAAATCATTATTGGCTACTGCATTAGCCCAAACGGGTTGTAAAATCGAATAAATAGTACTGCCATAATTATCGTAATAATATTGACTTTGATAGGCAAAATATGGTTCTTCATGAATATCTGTATTAGAAGATGCATTATGATAAGATCCTGAGTCATTTCCATAAATACAATTATAAGTTGACACAAAAGAATGGATATTGGGTTTTCGATTATCCAAACCATAAGACTTGTTATTCACAATAATATTATTTTTTACAATCGTTTGGTATCCTGTCACATTATTTACGGGATCTCCTTCATAAAAAGTAATACCACTATCTTGATCATTAGACTCGATAACATTATTTTCAATTAATGTATTATTAAATCCATATATCCCGATTCCCGATAATTTGGACCAAGAAAGAACATTGTGGTGAATATGCACGTCTCTATGTGAATTTAGTGAGCCGCCCTTATTGATTTGCCATAACCAAATGCAATGATAAGCCCCCTTGCCATAGATGAAATTATTGAAAATTTCTACATCATTAATAGGTGTATCCCCATTGACTTGAATTTGGACACCTATTCCTCCAGAAAATTGACGGTCGGGGTCATTTCCAATAATATTATTATAAACTTTAAAATGGTTACAATACTGCATTCTAGCACCAGCATCCGTTCTGTTGTTGGTGAAAATATTATCATAAATTTCGAAATTTTCACAATTAGCTACATAAATTGCATCGTGCCCATTTTGGTGAACCCTTAGATTATAAAATTTGGAATTTATATCGTGACCATAAGTTGGAAAGCCAGTTTGAATAGCATCTGCCAAATTATCATGTAAATACATGTCGTTTATCGTAATATTATAACAGCTTTGGAGCTGAATAATGGTATAATAGGATTGTCCCGAAGGCTCGGATTGTTGTTCCCTATTTCCATCTATTTCGAATCCACGAATGGTGATATTTGTAGAACTTACAGTTGTATCTGCAAGTCCAAAAGTATAGGTGGTGCCTTTTTGTCCAATCAGTGCTTTATATTTAGTATTCCAGTTTGCATGATTGACTAATTTAATCACAGCATTAGCATCCCCTTCCAATGTAGTATAACTAGAAATATAAATAGGTTCATTTATCCAATAAGTGTTAGGTCCTTTCAAATAAACAGATGTATATTCGGGATGATCCGCAACAAAATCAAGAGCAGCATTTATTTCTTCTTGATCACTTGTACCGTCACAATTATAATCTCCACTATTATCAGTTGCAACATAAACTATTGGTGGCGTTTGTGCCGAAACAGTAAAAATATTTACAAGGACTACAATAAAGATCGAAACTAGATCACTTAAACTATTACTACTCATACGATTATAATCCTTTGGTTAAAAATAAAAAACAATTTGCACTAAGATAGGCATTTTTACTAAAATATTCTAGTTTTTATTTTTTTGGATTAAAAACACACACCTACAATTATTAGATTTTCGCAATTGTGCTTAGATTATAGGACTTGAATAAAATATTTTTAGGAAGTTTTCATATCCTAATGATGTAATAACTACATTCCCCAAAATTTACTACCTTTATCAAAAAACAAAAATGATTGCCAAGATTCTCTTCTTACTTACACTTCCCGTTTTTATGAGCATTTCCGCTCTAGCACAGGAAAATTGTACGCAGAATACCGCTCTGGATCCTATCCACTTAACCAATGACCCAAATATTGATGCCAAATTTTATCATTTGGATATAGAAATTGATTTAGACCAAGCTTATATTAGTGGAAAAACCGCATTTATTTTTACATCTACTGTTGATGATTTAAAGGATATTCATTTAGATTTGGATAGCAATTTCTCGATTGACAGTGTTTCAATCGAAGTGGATAGTTTCCTTTTTGAAAATAGCGATTTACATCTCTTTTTAAATCAAAATTATTCAAAAAATGAAAAAATTACTTTTGAAATTTACTATCATGGCATTCCCATAAAACCAGGTGGATATAAAGGATTGAGATATGAAACGCATGGCAATAATGAGCTCGTTATTGCAACTTTATCTACTCCTTTTCTAGCTCATTCTTGGTGGCCGTGTAAGGATGGACCAGGTGATAAGGCGGATTCTGTCTATGTGGATATAACCATAAAGGATACAACTATCAATGAAATTCCAGTCATAGCAGTGTCCAATGGCATGCTGGAAAATGTAATTTCTCATAATGGCAAAAAGACTTTTCAATGGCGACATCGTTATCCCATTGTGACTTATTATGTCATGGCTGCCATTTCAAATTATATTCTTGTTGAAGATGAATATATCAATCCAACGGATACATTTCCATTGCAATATTACACTTTTGCAGAAAATAAAGCACAAACTATTGAAGGGACACAATCTATGTCTGATATGCTTGACTTTATGACAAGCTTTTTCGGAGATTATCCATTTAAAAATGAAAAATATGGAATGACGGAATTGGGGTACTATGGGGCTATTGAAAATCAAACCAATACCATTATCAATCGTATGTCAACCGATTATGAGCGTGTTATTATTCATGAATTGGCTCATCAATGGTTTGCGGACATGATTACCTGTGAAACTTGGCACGATGGCTGGCTCAATGAGGGCTTTGCAACCTATTGTGAAGCATTATTTTATGAATATCAAAGTCAAGATTTTGAAGTTTATCAAAATTGTATTCAGAAAAAAGCCTTTTTTGATAAAGGAACGGTTTCCCTTGAAAATATTGATGACCCTTTTAATATTTTTCAAAATATCATTTATAACAAGGGGGCATATGTCTTGCACATGCTTAGGGGCGTGCTTGGTGATGAGCATTTTTTTTCAGCATTGAAACGATATGCTCAACATCAAGATTTTCAATATCAAAATGCCAATACGCAAGATTTTCAAGATATTTGTGAAGCAGAAAGTGGTCTCAATCTAAACTATTTCTTTGACCAATGGATTTATGATGCGTATTATCCTGAATATGAATACAATTACACGGATTATCAAGGTAGTATATTTTTGCAAATCAATCAAGTGCAAAATCAACTTGACCACAGAGAAGTGTTTAAAATGCCCATGGAAATTTTATTGAAATTCAAAAATGGAAGCGATTCCACCTTGCTTATTTTTAATGAGGTTCAATTGGGAAGTTATGATTTTTTTATCAATGACCAAGCGTTAGATTCAATCATCTTAGACCCCAATAATTGGATTCTGAAAAAGATGAAACGCAATAAAAATATCAAACTGGCTGTGGCAAATAATACGGTTTTTCAAAATCAAATAGAGCTATATCCCAATCCATCCCCATCTGTTTTCCATTTTAGTAAAAAGGTCGATTTGCAAGTTTTTGATATGAATGGCAAGGAAATTTTTCCCTTATGTGATGATCAGCTACTTGATTTAAAACGTTATCCAGCAGGGATTTATATTTGTAAGGATAGAATTTCTAGTCAGATTTTCAAAGTTTTTAAAAGTGAATGAATGTTACATTTCTTCTATATTTTTAATCCAATTCTTAAATCTAGGGCATTTTCGTTTGATATTTTCTAAACCGATAGCTTCTGCTAGTATATTTCCATATACAATTTTATTGTACCCAAAAATTATTTTTTTCAATCTATTGGAAGGTGAAGTATCTCGACCTGTGTTTATCATTTCTGGATTATCATATTTTTTGAATATTTCTGACAACTCCTCAGGTCCAAAAACCCCGAAAGGGGTTCACTAAAAATAACCCCGAATGAAAATTCGGGGTA
>CAZOHX010000231.1:0-5248 GCA_964579315.1 uncultured Saprospiraceae bacterium | reverse complement strand
CTTTTTAATTTTTAATTGTTAATTGTTAATTATTAATTTTCTTCTAATCAAGTTTTTTCTCATTTGAGTAGGATTATCCCTATAAGCCTATAAACCCTTTTTTAATTACGAATTTAACCCCAACAAACCCAACTTAATAAAAATAACTACCCTTCTCCTTCAAATAAACCACCCCCTTTCGAGTCCTAAATTTAGTTCGAAAGCCAGGATTCTCTCTTTGAAAAGATGCCTTGTAAATCTTTACATGCAGATGAGGCCCACTTGTCCAGCCCGTATTGCCACTATAAGCAATCAGTTGTCCTTTTTTGACTATATCTCCATTATGTACAACGACTCCATTGTGTTTTAAGTGATAATAATCCGCATAAGTGCCATCAGAATGCCGAATTTTAACTTGATTGGCATATTTGGCACATCTACTAGACGCACAGCCTTTTTTATTTTTTTCTACTACATACACTACTTTTCCCCCACGCATGGCATGTACGGGCGTACCCACATCCATATTAAAATCAAGGGAGTTGGAATTATGATGTGAATACCGACCATTATATCCTTGACCTAAAATATAGGAGTGACCTTTTTGGAAGGAAAGATTATAAACATAACTATTATCGTGATTGGCATTGACATTTCCATCTACAAATTCATAGCTATATTTATAAAAATAATTCCTTGCAGACTGTTTGGGTTTTAAAACGGAAAGCAATTTTGTAGAATGCGGTTTGAGAATGACAATCATTGGAAATTTTTTGGAAGGGCTCATTCCTGTCAATTGGCATTTTATTTTTACAGATTGTATTTGGTCGGAGTTATTTTCACAATAAACTTCAACAGATTTATCTTTTTGAATATCATATACTTTCACCTTTTGGGGAGGATTTATCCTTTCTGTTTTTGGAGCGAAGGATAGAAGAAGCAGTAATAATATTTGTTGAAATATCATATTTGATGGTTAATTATAAATTTTGATTAATTTTTATTCGCAAATTTCTCCAACCCATTTTTGATCAATCTTGCCTTTGCTGTTAAAATGGAAAACACCACCAATGGGACAACGGTTTTCACTTACAGAATCTAACAAGTAACGAAGGTCGAAATCGGTCTTTAATGTCGGTTGACCGATGAGCTTTATTACATACGAAGTGTCCGATTCTAGGGGGAATAGTTCTATCATTTGTTGTAAACTAGCATAATCGTTTTTATGGACAAAATGTTTTGATGCTTTTTCTATTTTTGAATTACACGAAAAACAAAGCAGCAAATATAAAGTAATAGTTAAAATGGTTTTCATATAGTGATAACTGATTTTGAAGGAAAGATATTACCTAGTTCTCATAAATATAAAAGTATTTTTTCTCGATAGGCAACTATTTTTCTAAAAAAAGCACTATATTACTATTGAAGGAATCTTACACCATAAAAATTGAAAAAAGAAGAGCTCATATTAATCAAGAAAAGTATCAAGGGAAATGCTACTGCTCAAAGAAGTTTATACGAAAAGTATAAGACCAAATGGTTCATGGTGTGTCTTCGATATAGTCGAGATAGGAGTGAAGCAGAAGATATGTTGCAAGAAGGATTGATTAGTATTTTCAAAGATATGTATCAATATGACGTTACAAAAGGCTACTTTTCTACTTGGTCAAATCGGGTATTAGTCAATGCGATTTTACAATTTATAAGAAAGTGGAAAAAAATTAAATATCATGTGGATGTTGATGAATTAAAAGACTCCCTTTCTTCACAAGAAGAGATTTATTCGAATTTAGGAGCGAAGGAACTGACTCAATTGATACAAAAATTGCCTTTAGGATATAGAGTTGTATTCAATATGTATGTCATAGAAGGTTTTAAACATAAAGAAATAGCTGCCCAATTGGAAATCAGTGAAAATACATCAAAAACGCAGTTGTATAAAGCGAAAAGGATGTTGAGAAACCAATTGGAAGATATATTACAAAATTAGAGAGATGAAAGATAATTTAGAAGATTTTTTTAACAAGCATTTGAATGATGATGATCATTCATCGGAAGATGCTCACTGGAATACTCCAGGGGATGATGTTTGGGAAAAGGCCTCTTTGCAGTTTCAAAAGCCTAAGAAAAATCGAAAATATTTATACTTATGGTTGGCAATTGGTGCCTTATTTATTGGATTGAGTGTATTATCTCAATACATTATCAAATTGGAATCTAAGGTTCAAGATATCAATACTACGGCTATTGAGAATAATATGGAGCACGGTATTTCTGAAGAATTACACGAAAATATTCAAAATAAAAATGTTATTGAAAATCAAATAAAGGAGAAAAGTATCCCAACTATTCAAAATCAAAACATTCAAAATCAAAAAGGAATAAGGCATATTAAAAATAAACATTTGAAAGCTCAAAATGTGGTTTTTAGTCAAAAATCAGAGTCAAATGTTAACTATTTAATAAAAAAGCCTTCTAAAACTGAAAATTCAATAGCCAAAAGTCAAAAGAGAATTGATTTACATATAAAAAAGCTTCCCCAAAACAACATAAATATTATTGAAATAGAAGATGTTGACCTTAAAACTAATTTTTATGAACCCATAGATAATCCATTGCCACAAGTAAAGTTGGGATTATGGGAAATAGAAGCTTTTTATGGACCCACACGATTGAGATCGCCCATGACTGGTGAGAATGCAAGTAAGGATGATATATATAATACATATAATTTTGGAATCGGAATTGGATATGAAATCCTACCAAATTTGTCCATAACAAGTGGTTTGTCTTATAGGAAAGTTATCTCTGGTTATCATGGAAATGGAAAAGTAGATTATGATAAATCAACGGAATATCTCAATGATAATGGAAAAATGGAAAATAAAATCCCCGTGATTGTGCCATCTCCCTTTGGAGAAATTCAGACAATGAATACCATTACTCATCCTTTGGGAGCACAAATTGAAGGTAAAATGGATGTTGAAATGGATGCATTTCAAACAATTCAGTATTTTTCTGTTCCAGTGGGATTAAAATATCATTGGAATTTTTGTGCTGATTTTGGAGCGGTTTTTTCTGCAGGAGTTGCAATGAATCAGCCAATAAATCATATTGTAGAATCTAAGATGAGTCTAAAAAATATCGATATGGAAATGAAAAATTCTAGGATTTTGGGCTTTAAAGAAGTACAATCGTTATTATGGACCTATGAATTGGGTTTAGGACTTCAATATAATGTATATGAAAACTTGTCTATCTTTACGAAAGCGAGTTACTTTAAGAATATTAATCCAATCTATAGTCATGATAGTATTGACACAGGCTTGCAAGGAGTGGATTTGAAAATAGGGTTGGGACTACTTTTTTAATAAAAACTACTATTTTTAAAACTAGAGACAACCATTTTTGAATTATCACCACATAAATAAATGTATTAGCTAGATAAAACTAAAAGAATGATTAAAAATTTCATAAAAAAAGCCCTTTTACTTGCCATTATCATTTTGGGAATCTCCAGTTGTTCATATTCAAGTCAAAATAAGATGAGCAAAGATAGCTATGAACCCGAAGTAGATACATCTTGGACAACCAAAATAGATAGACCAGATTCGTATTGGAAAGAAAAATTGACAGAGCAACAGTTTTATATTACTAGACAAAAAGGAACGGAAAGACCATTCACTCACCCATACAATAAGCTGAAAAAGAAGGGCGTATTTGTATGTTCATCTTGTCAAAATCCATTGTACAGTTCTGACACAAAATTTGATTCAGGCACAGGATGGCCCAGTTTCTGGAAGCCATATTTTGATAGAAGTGTACGAATCAATAAAGATTTTTCTAGTGGGATGGTTCGAGAAGAGTTGGTATGTGCGAGATGTGGTGCACACTTAGGACACGTATTTAATGACGGACCACAACCTACGGGCGAGCGACATTGTATCAATGGAGCTTCTCTTGAGTTTGTTCCTGCCCCGAACATCAAAAAGGCGGTTTTTGCACAAGGCTGTTTTTGGTGTATGGAAGAGATATTTGAATCTATAAAAGGAGTTAAGGCTGTAGTATCAGGATATGCTGGTGGTATTGAACCTAGTCCAACTTATGAACAGGTGGGAAGTGGAATGACTGGACATGCCGAATCGATTGAAGTAACCTACAATGCAGATGAAATTTCTTATAAAGACTTATTAAAAGTGTATTTCAATTCAGGAGATATCACTCAAGTCAATGGACAAGGTCCTGATCATGGACGGCAATATCGCTCCATTATCTTTTACAATACGGAAGCGGAGCAAAAGCAAATTGATGAATATATTAAAATGCTTGAAGCTTCTGGAAAATATGACCAACCCATTGCGGTAGAAGTGGAACCATTTAAGAAATTTTATAATGCGGAAGGTTATCATCAAGATTATGTAAGATTACATCCAAATCAAGGATATGTTAGGGGCGTATCAAAACCGAGATTTGAAAAAGCAATCAAAAATTTCCCAGAATTGCTCAAAATGGAAGGAATGAAATAGATTTTCAATAACAAGGATGGAGTGTTTTTTAGTTCTGATTTTAAAGAACTAAAGCCATACCTATGTCAAAAATAAAATAGTCGGAATCAAACCGAATCAGACTTAAAATGGAAGTAGGTATAAATTTAAAATTAAGAAAATGAAAAATTTAAAATTAATGATGATTATGGTTATCGCAGTAGGCATACTTGCTGGTTGCAAAAAAGATCCAATCGAAGCTACAACATCAGATTTGACCCTAAATTTATCAGGATTAGATAAATTAGGTAGTGATTTTGTATATGAAGGCTGGATAATTGTCAATGGAAAACCTGTGAGTACGGGCACATTTACAAGTGTTACTTTTCCTCAAACTTTTACAGTTAATAAAGATGATTTAGCAGCAGCAACAAAATTTGTTCTTTCCATAGAGCCAGCGAATGATTCTGATCCTGCTCCAGCGGCAACTAAAATTATGGCAGGAGCATTTTCTGGAAGTTCAGCTAAATTAGGAAACGGAACGGTAGGCGACTTCTCAAACGCAGCTGGAAAATATATTCTAGCTACACCAACCAATGGAATGCCCACTAATGAAAATAGTGGTATTTGGTTTTTAGATCTACCAGGTGGCACACCACCACCATCCGCAGGATTGACCTTACCTACCTTACCCGATGGTTGGATTTATGAAGGTTGGGTCGTCCTCAATGGAACTCCAGTCACCACTGGAAAATTCACAAACGTAGCAGCTACAGATAATTTTA
>CAZOHX010000230.1:0-5249 GCA_964579315.1 uncultured Saprospiraceae bacterium | reverse complement strand
CTTTTTTCCACCTAACTCCGACATTCTAAAAAATGGAATAGCACCGCCAACTGTAATTTCACTTTTAAATTGAAAACCAATGGTGTGTTTAAACTTGTTGGTATAAAAATATCTGAAATCCATCCCTATTTTTGAAAATTTGAATGGACTACCCCATATTTTTGGATTTGTGACAAGGAAACTTTCAAAATACTGTCCCTTCCTTGTATAAAAGATATTATCTCGCTGATCCCATTTCATGCGAATACCTATGGTGGACATCAATCCCCCCTTTTTACCAACAGGATTTTCTGTGTCAAGAATACCTCCCGCTTCAATTTTAGTGACATTATAGTTGTCCATAGCATAATCTAATCCTAAATACCAATCCTTATAAACTTTTCTCAAAATCCGTAATCTTATCCTTGGATAGATCACATTATATATCTCTCCATCATTCATTGTATCCCGATTCCCAATTCCAAAATATTGATAATTGTATTTATAAAAACCCAATTCTCCATTGACGTCATTTTTGGTTTTATCCCAATAAAATTGAAATGGTAAATAAAAAAGATACTGTTTACGTAAAGTATAAATCAAACCAATTTGTAAACTTGATGGGCGAATCTCTTGCTTAATCCTAAAAGTATATATTGCTCCTAGCCCAAAAGCCCAATTGGTCTCAGGAGAAAAATAGGCAACTGGAAGACCAACAATCGAAGCCTTTTTGGTTGTATCTTTTGGAAATAATGAATCTGCGTTCATCGTCTGAACGAAAACCATTATCAATAAAATTACACTTAATCTCAAATCTACTTTGTTAATTTCAAACAAATGTAAAAGTAATAATCTGATTTATAAAATATAACAATTAAATAAAATGTCCGCTTTTTACAAATGTCATCATTGACTCATAGTTTGGAATCGTTTTTGCAATATGCATTACATTGAAATACAACAAATTTTCACCTATGAATCACAACAAAGAAAATTTCCATAAATCCTATTATAAAATAAAGGATATCAAAGTTTTTGGCTCAAAAGAAAACTTTTACCACAATCTTAAAAAATATCGTAAGGTTTATGATGAATCTGAATGTAGATATATTTATTGCGAATTTTCCTTTTATAATAAACTTTTTGATGAATCTGATTGGGAAGCAAATGCAAAATTTGTTTGTACAAGAGTAGAATCTGGAGAACAAATTTGTGAATTGAAAAGAACTATTTTTATCTCCATGGAACGAAACATCATGTACATCCGTGAAGGTTGGGGCACTCCCGAACCTGGATGGTGGAAACCTGGTGCGTATAAATGGGATGTATTTTTTAATGATGAATTTGTTGGTTCTTCTGAATTTCACATTACCCAAATCGGGCCTGTAACTGAAGAAGAAAATCCATACTTTGAAATAGCTTCGATTAGACTTTTTGAAAGCACTAAAGAAGGTCTTCCTGCAAATGAAAGAGTCTATTTGAAAACATTCTCAAGTTTAAACACTAGATATATCAATGCAGAAGTAACCCTTGATGATATAAACACTGATGAAGGGGCACTTCCTTTAGAAGTGCAATTCAACTTTTTTAACGACATCGGTCAACACAAGGCATTTATGTCCTATTTCACCCTTTATGATGACGAAAGTGGCATTTTGACCTTTGATACAGGATTTGGTGCCAACAATGGGGGCTATTGGTATGAAGGAAAATACTCTTTGGAGATGGTTTTCATGGATCAATTGGTGGCAGTAGTAAACTTTGAAGTAGGGGAAGAAGAAACTTCCAATGATGATACACTAAATTTTTCTATTGATAACAAAAAACAACATCAATTTGACATTGACAAACAAGAAGTACCAACTTTTGAAGAAGCTACCGAAGAATTAGATCATTTAATTGGCTTGAGAGCGGTAAAATCTCAAATTAATGATTTAGCCATTTATTTGAAATTCTTGAAAATCAGAAAAGAAAAGGGGCTTGAAAAAGATCAACCTTTTAATTTAAATACAATATTTAGCGGTAATCCTGGTACTGGAAAAACAACAGTTGCCAAAATGCTTGGTAAAATTTACTATTCCTTGGGATTATTATCTCATGGCAAAATATTGGAGGTGGGCAGAGCTGAATTGGTGGGTGAATTTATCGGTCAAACAGCTCCAAAAGTTAAAAAAATAATCGAAAAAGCTCGTGGTGGAATTCTTTTCATAGACGAAGCCTATTCTTTGACAAATCGGGGCGATGATGGAAAAGATTTTGGAAAAGAAGTGATTGAAGTATTGATCAAAGAAATGTCTGATGGTCAAGGAGATTTAGCCATAGTTTTCGCTGGTTATCCAAAAGAAATGGAAAATTTCCTAAATTCGAATCCAGGATTAAGTTCTAGAATCAGAAATATCATTTATTTCCCAGATTATTCTCCAGAAGAATTAATGAAAATAGCCGATCATGCTGCTCATAAAAGAGATGTCAATCTCTCCAGAGAGGCTAAATCGAATCTGAAAAAAGAGTTAATCGGGCTTTATCGAGTTAGAGATGAAAAATTTGGAAATGCACGTTTTGTAAATGCTGTAATAGAAGAAGCAAAACAAAATATGGCACTTAGATTGATGCATAAAATGGATCCAAACAAAGATTTTAATCCCGAAATGCTTTCCACTATTGCGGATAAAGACATCAAAAAGGTTTTTGTCAATAAAAATGAAAACGGAGTCACACTTCCAATTGATGAAGAACTTTTACATGATGCTCTGACTCAGTTGCATGACTTAGTGGGGCTTGACAATATCAAATGTGAAGTCGATGAAATGGTCAAACTAGTCCGATATTATAAAGAAATTGATAAAGATATTAGAAATAAATTTTCTATTCATACAGTTTTCACTGGAAATGCTGGCACTGGTAAAACAACGGTCGCAAGATTACTGGTTCAAATTTACAAAGCTTTAGGTATCCTTGAAAGAGGTCAATTGATAGAAGTGGATAGAAAAGAGTTGGTCGCTGGATTTATTGGACAAACGGCAGAAAAAACAAGTGATTTGGTTAAAAAAGCACTAGGTGGGGGGCTATTTATAGATGAAGCCTATGCCCTATCCAACGGCGGAGCCAATGATTTTGGTAAAGAAGCTATTGTCACCTTACTAAAAATGATGGAAGATCACCGAGGAGAATTTATGGTCATTGTCGCTGGATATCCACATGAAATGAAAACATTTTTGGAAGCAAATCCTGGCTTAATGTCCCGCTTTGATAAACAATTCAAATTTAACGATTACGACGTAGAAGAGCTGATTTTGATTGCCAAAATGATGCTTGATAAAGAAGAATTACGCCTCAACGAAGAAGCAGAAGAATATCTCAAAGAAAAAATTACAACATTACTAGAAAACAAAGAAAATTACTTTGGAAATGCTCGGGTAATTCGGAAAATTGTAACGGAATCCATAAAGAAACAAAATTTAAGAATGGCAGATACGGATTCAGAAAATAGAGATTGGTTACTGATTCATACCATTACTTTGGAAGATATTGCTTCTACAAATATCTTAAGTAATAAAACAGAGACCAGAAGATATATTGGTTTTCAACAGGGATAATTTGAATCCATTTGCTGAAAATTGATTTTATAGGAATAACTATTGACTAGGATAAACAGGGAAACTTGTTTATCCTTTTTTTTGCTCATATCTTCTTGGAGTTCAATCTATTACGCTAGAGTCTTCACAACATAACTAATAACTGATCAACTAAAAATACTGATTAAAAACCAGCCAAACAGAATCCCGCTTTGGATCAGCCGTAATGGTTACCCGTTCTTTTTTGACAGGATGAACGAAGGACATTTCACGGCAATGCAAATTAATATTAGAATCTTCATTCCAACGACTAAATCCATATTTTAAATCTCCCCGAATGGGGCAACCGATTTCAGCCAGTTGTACACGTATCTGATGAGATCGCCCCGTTATTGGATGCACCTGAATCAAAACATGTCCTCCCAATCGACCTATCATTTTATATTTTAAGACTGACTTTTTTGCTTTCTTTTTTTCAATCATTTTTGGGCTTGTGTAAGCTGTAGTCACATTTCGCCCCGTGTGTTTGGCAAGGTAATGCACCAATTCGCCTTCTAAGGGCTCTGGTGTTTTATTGGTAATTGCCCAATACGTTTTATCCACTTTTCGATCTTGAAATAGTTTATTCATTCGGGTAAGTGCCTTACTTGTTCTAGCAAAAACTACTACCCCACTCACTGGACGATCCAAGCGATGGACAACCCCGAGAAATACATCTCCTGGTTTTTTATATCTTACCTTAATATATTGCTTTACAAATTCTGACAATGGAATATCCCCAGTTTTATCCCCTTGCACCAACCAACCCCCTGGTTTATTCACAGCAATCAGATGGTTATCTTCATATAATACTTGCAATCCACTAATATCTAACATATTTTCTCTATTTGAATAGCAAAAGTATGCTTTTTTTACTAGTTTACAGCATAATTAAAAATGATACTTCAATCCACCTTTCCATTTGACAAACTGGCGATTTTCATAAATAAATCCATTCTGATTGAGATTGATTTGTGCACTTACGTCTCCAAAAACAGACCAATGAGTTTTCAATTCTAATTCAGCACCTATGGTTGTCCATAAATCTGATAAAACAAATTGTTTAGCCAAAACATTATTTTGGTTGATAGGATATTCATTGCCAATACCCACCGTATAAAACTCATATTCTAAATCAGATGATAATGCCTTTTGAAAATAACCACCAATACCAATATAAGGCTGTAATGAATGACTAGGTAATAATGAATACTGCAGACCAAATGGAACTTGTAAAAATGAAAATTCACCATATATTTCATATAACAAATCGCCTTCGTTGTTAGCAATTTGAGTTGGAAATACGTCAGATGAATGCTCTTTATCTACAAGATAAGCAAAATCTTGAGTCAAATACCCTATACCCCCTAATACACTAAATTGACCATATCGAAACCCAGCTAAAAGCGTACTATGGATATTTCGTTTCTCATTTCTCGGCATATTTATCAGATAATGTCGTCCTACATCGGCGGATAAACTAAAAGTGTAACTATTCAACTTCTTGATCACTTTTGCAAATTTTCTACGATGTTGAAAAGTAGGATATGATTTTAATTTTAAACTCCAATTTGAATAAAAATCTAATGCTTTTAAAGATAAATAAGGATTAAAATCTAAGTTTTTATTCACTAAAGATTGAATATCGTAATCTAA
>CAZOHX010000229.1:2800-5261 GCA_964579315.1 uncultured Saprospiraceae bacterium | reverse complement strand
CCATCAATCTTCCAGCAACCGATGGAACCGTACTTTTGGCTGATGTAATAGCTACTTTATCTACTTTGTCACCTATATTTTGTGGAGATTTCTCTATGGATTGTATAGATGTGCATATTTTTCCCGAGATTTCGGTTACAACTATTCAAGATACAATTTGTGAAGGTGATTTTTATTTTTTTGCGAACGAAAATCTTACTTACAATGGCATTTATTATGATACATTGGCTAGTTTTTACCAATGTGATAGTATTTTAGAACTAAATTTGGTGGTTACTCCCTTAGATTCAACTTACTTGGATCAGACTACTTGTTTTGAAATTGATGCTGGATTGGATACCCTTTTTCTGAAAAATACCCAAAATTGTGATAGCACCGTCTTTTTAAATATTTCGTATGTTGAAAAGGATGTTATTGAATTTAATCAACAAACTTGTTTTGCAGATAGTGTTGGCATAGATACTGTATTTTTGGAAAATCGCTACCATTGTGATAGCTTAATTATTACCACTACTACTTTATTTCCAATCAGTATTCCATCAGAGCGAATTGAATATACTTGTTTTGAAAATGAAGTAAGAATGGATACTTTTTATCATACCAATCAATATGGCTGTGATAGTTTGGAAATTGTTCATGTGAATTTGGCTGAGGGAAATACGGTCATTTTGAATCAACAAACCTGTTTTATAGATAGTGTTGGAACAGATACGATTGTATTAAAAAATCAATTTGATTGTGATAGTCTAATTATTACCAATACCAGTTTATTTCCTTTGTCAGTTCCTTTTGAAATTTACACAACCACTTGTGATGAGCTTCTAGCTGGAAGAGATACACTAGTTTTAAATGACCAAAATGGCTGTGATAGTTTGATTATCACCATTACTACTTTTACGCCGCCTAGTGATACGACATTTATAGAAAATGAAACTTGTAATCCAGATGATGTAGGAATAAATATTGAAATTTTTTCTGATCAAAATTCTTGTGACAGTGTTGTGGTAACGAATACTTTTTTCATTCCAGTTGATACCATTAGATTTGATTCATTTGACTGCAATTTCAATCAGTTATTTGTGGATACATTATTTTACAAAAATCAAAACGGCTGTGATAGTTTATGGCAAATTCGTAGCTTTCATCCTTTGCTATCTTCTGATTTTGATTATTATACTAGTAGTTGTAATCCTTTAGATACTGGAATATTTTATGATACTTTGACAAATGCTGTTGGCTGTGATAGTTTTTTGACTATACATGTTGCGTTCAATGATGTGACAATCAACGAGATTTTCCAAACGGTCTGTGAGCCACATAGTCCTGCTATTGATACAATGATTTTGAATGGCAGTTTGTGTGATAGCATCGTTATAACCCATTTCCAATATAATCCACCTGTGGTTGTTCAAATAGACAAGACCAGCTGTGATCCCCAGAATATTGGAATGTTCTCGGATACCTTATTTTCCAAATCGGGTTGTGATAGTATTTATTTAATGACAACAACTAGTTTGGTTTCCGCAGATACTACTTATTCTGAATATGAAACTTGTAATCCATTGGATGAACCAATAATAGAAGTGATTCAAAGAGAAGATTGTGATTCTATCAATATTTCTATTCCAGTTTTAGTATTCGGCGATAGTTTATATGTTGATTCTATGGTATGTGATATTATTACAGAAAATCCTATTATTGATACTTTTAGAAATGAGAAGGGATGTCTTTCTTGGAAATTTATTGAATTAATTCCTATTCCAATAGACACTACTTTTGTCATGGATTCTACCTGTAATTCCAATCAAGCAGGCACCATAATTTTTCGATATGAACGAGATGGATTGTGTGATAGTTTGGTAGCTAATACGACTATATTGATGCCTAGTTACTTGATTCCAGTTGAAGAATTGACATGTAATCCCTTAGATACGGGAATTATTTTTGATACTTTGCATACAAATTATGGTTGCGATAGTATTTTGATGATTCATAAATCATTGACAGAGCAAATTGTTTTATCAAATTCCTATACATCTTGTAATCCATTAGACACGGGACATTTTGAAATGGTCATTCCTGGAGAAATATGTGACACTATACAAATAATAGATGTAATTTATCAACCTTTAGATACGGTATTATTCCAAAAGGATACTTGTTTATGGAGTGCTGTAAAAGATACATTCATCCACCATCTGAGTTTTCAAGGTTGTGATAGTATTACCCATGTCAAAATTAATTATTTAGGATTAGATTCTACCTTTATCCATACTTTTAATTGTAGTCAGACGGATACTTTTATAGATCATTTTGTTCGAAATAATTGTGATAGTGTAGTAATTACTTATAGTCAATATAAAGCACCAAGTGAAACATTTGTCTATGATTCTACTTGTTTTGTGAAAGATACTGGAAGTTTCGTTGTCTTAGAACAAGATAATTATGGTTGTGATAGTTT
>CAZOHX010000229.1:0-2790 GCA_964579315.1 uncultured Saprospiraceae bacterium | reverse complement strand
TAAACTTGATAGTTGGAATTGATAAAAAAGCCTGTTTTGTTGTATTAAAACAGGATAATTATGGTTGCGATAGTTTGGTTTATATGATTACGACATTGATTCCACCAGATACGATTTTTGTCTCAAAAGAAAGTTGTAATCCAAGAGATACGGGGGTTGTTATCACTCAAATTGATGGAGATGATGGATGTATGGATATACAAAAAACAACGACAACTTACATCGAAGCATGGTCTTATGAACTTGAAATTCATGATATAAGTTGTAATGATGCCAACGATGGATTTATTTCTATTGTCGTCCCTGATGATGTAACGATTCAGTGGGAAGACCAATCTAACCTTTCTATTAGAGCAAATTTAAGTGCTGGAGATTATCCTGTTACCATTTCTGGGGAAAATTGTATTATTGAAGATGTATTTACCATTAAGAATCCTAGTCCTTTAGAAAATACGTTTCAAGCGAATGAAGGGAATTGCCAAGAAAACGGGGGAATTATTCAATCACTTCCTTCTGGTGGTACGCCTCCCTATACTTTCAACTGGAGTAATAATAGAACTACTTCATATATTGATTCTCTGCCTAGTGGAACTTATCTATTGACGATTACAGATGATCATGATTGTATCTTTATAGATAGTTTAACTTTAAATAATAAAGTACTCTTATTGTCCTTGAATAAACAATCTATCTCTTGTAATGGATTTGAAGATGGGGCTTTGGAGTTGGTTTTTGACGCAGGTGTTCCTCCTTATCAAATAGAATGGTCAACAGGGGATACTACTGCTAGAATAGAGCCACTATCGGTCGGAAATTACAGTGTTGTAGTGAAAGATGCCAACGGATGCTATGCTTCTGTAAGTTCTTTGATGCAAGAACCAGATAATTTATCGATTACTTTTAATAAAAATTTCTCTACCAATAGCGGAAAAGGAGAAATACAAGCTTTTGTCACAGGAGGCACTACGCCTTATGATTACTTGTGGAGTACTGGCAGCACTGCTTTTAACATAATGGACGTTCCAAAAGGAGTATATACTGTGACAGTAACAGATAAAAATGGCTGCATACTTGAAGACGAAACAAGTTTGACCACATCAACTATAAATGCTGTCGATAATAATCTAGCGATTAGCTTATATCCCAACCCAACCAATGATCAATTTTTTATTGATTTTGGAGAAAAAATAAAATCTTCTATATTTATTTTTTCTTCCAATGGAAATCTAGTCTATTCCACTCGAAAAAGTGACAGTATAGTAGAAATTAAAGGGAAAAAGGTATTATTCAATTCAGGAATATACTTTGTAGTTATACGCACTAAGTATGGAGATATTACTCAAAAAATAATTTTCATAAATGATTGATAATTAATCACATATATGTCATTGTGTCAAAAGATTATATTTGAAATATTCTCCTTTGGTGTTCCAAATCTACTACTCAAATTAGAATTTATTTATAATTATTATTTTAAAATAGGGAGAATCAAAACAATTTCCTTATTTTGTGTTAAATTCTTATAGATTTCCATGTTAAATATCGCTAATGATACAATATTATGAAATATTTTATTGTATCAGGCAGCGTATTGATGTGACAAGGAATCTATATATCTGAAAGGTAGGCTATAAAGATTAATTAGTATGGATGTAATGCAAAAAAAAACGAGATTAATAGTATTTCTTGGATTGATTTTAGTTTTAAAATCATTTTCTGTTTTTGGACAAGGGGATTGTGAATGTACCAATTGTCCACAGTTTATGCCAGATTTTTTCGTGGGTGATATTAGTCTTACGGTGCAAAATGCTACTTTTGACGATTTATCTGATCCTGACCAAGGGATTTGTGGAGTTTCTTTTGAATTAGATCATCAGTATATTGGTGATTTACTGATTGAGTTAATCGCACCAAACGGGGATAAAATTACTCTAGTAGGAGGTATCGGTTTGACTGGTGAAACAGATTTGACAAAATGGAACATTAGTTTCGTACGTGATGCAGATACTGCTTTTCCTGATGCTGGATATTCCGCTAAATGGAGCAATGCTCAAGCGTGGGGTCTAGGGAACACCTATACAGGTTCATATTATCCTTTTGCAGGTAAGTTAGAAGATTTTAATACGGGTACCGTAAATGGTACTTGGACGATTCGTGTAACTGATGGTCAAGCCAACGATGTCGGTACATTAATTGATTTTTCTATTGATTTTTGTAAACCAGATGGGATTCAGTGTAGTACTAATCCATGTGGAGTATTTGTAGATTTAGAATATGAAAGTTTATTTTGTTCTGGTGAAAATGTTGTAATTGATGGTTCTAGCTCAATTTCAGGAGCGGGTTACCTTTATACATGGAGTACACCAGACGGTCACTTTGTAGATGGTACAGATCTTCATGGTCCTGTTGTGGAAGTAGATGCTTCGGGAACTTACACTTTGACAATAACAAAAAATGGGGGATGCCCCGAAGAAAAAAGTGCTATTATAACTTTATTGGGTGCAGCTCCAGATATGGCAATTGCTCCGCCTGATGTAATTACTTGTTCAAATACAGAAGTTGTTTTGAATGCTACGGGTAGTAGTACCAATAATACGATTATCCAATGGTATGATGGTGTGATTATAAATGATGTTAATGCCAATAACCTTTTGGGAAGTGAGTTGACTCAGGTTGTTACAGCTCCAGGAACATATACTTTACAAGTGGTAAGTACTGAAAGTGGTTGTTATAGAGATACAACCATTGAAGTTTTAGGAGTTTTTGACTACCCTGAACTAAGTGTTCCTA
>CAZOHX010000228.1:0-5271 GCA_964579315.1 uncultured Saprospiraceae bacterium | reverse complement strand
TTTTGGTTGACTGCGGAGAATTGGGTTTGGTGGGTTTAGACATTCCTTTGTGTTGAACAAGCCCTGCCAAAATTTATAATACATAATCTACTGAAAATTGATACTATTCATAAAAAAACAGAAATCAGCATGGATAAAAATAATGAAAATACAATAATTGGATACAGTATATTTATGATATTTGAAGAATGCTATGAATATATTGACAATGCGTGTTTTATAGCAGAAAGCCCTAAGTCTGCAGTCCAATTTATAGTTGATTGTGGCTATAATGTATCTAATTATCGAGTTGACAAAATATCTATGAGCAAGATGATTAGGGATTTTGGATGTTCAATGCGAGAGTATGCTTTGGAAGGATTGGCATTCGAAAAGTTTAAAAAAATCGCTGACGAGCAGGGGATTAACTATACAGTTGAAGATTTTGAATTGGATGAAAACCTGAAAATAGTCGAACTTAGGCATCAAAATAAATTGTAATAATAATCCAATTTTATCATTTCATTAATCAATAAGATTCTATCACTTCATCCTCCAATTTATTTTCTAAATCTCTTTCAAAAAAAGTAGGTGCGTCTTTTTCTTCTATCCCAGATGGAAGGGCACGTTCATCCCCATCAATTGAAACAATCTCATAATTATCAGAAACAGAGACCGTATAGTAGCGATTTGAAATGGAACATTGACCTGTTTGGTCAGTAGCATGAATGTTTACAGATTGGGATTTTTTTATTGTAACCGTAGTGGTTTCTACCGTACAGGAAACGGATTCATAAATAGGGGTGGTAATCGTATTTCCTGATGTGTCAGTGGTGATTCTATTTTCAACAACAACATCTTGGGTGTAGGTATTGGTGGATGTATTTTCAGAAATATTGGTATCAATGAAGCCCAAAGTAATATCCACAAGACAATCTGCATCAAAATCCGCATCAGGAGGCAACGGACGTAAAAAAAGACTATTGTGATAATATCGACCTCGTGATTGATAATATACAATTCCTAATTCTAGGGATTCATTTTTCAAATCTAGAACATCTGTAAAAAATGATGTTCCACCGTTTTTAATGCATTCATCATATTGATAATAAGCATTTTGTGCATCAATTTTCTGCTCTGATTTATCGTATTGATTCATATATACATTGCCTTGATTGTAAAATGTTGTTGCTATTTTTTCATCAAGATCTGTTTTGGGTTCACAAAGTATATCATATATATCGGACAGTGCTCCATTGGTATTGTAATTGGCTTTTCCAATTTTTTCAAGCGTTTTGTAATAGCTTTTTCTTACTTTAATCCAATCTTCAACATCATCCGAATTTAGCAATTCTTCATTTTTTGATATGGTTCTTTCAATGAGTACTTTACTAGATTCTCTCAAAATCTTCATGTTTTTTTCCACATTCTTTCCTTTCCGAATCTCCCGTTTGGATAAATTAAAAGCTTGATTATAGTGATGTTTTTTAAGTGCTTTTTCGGGGGTCGTACATGAAAAAATAAAAGACAGTAGCAATAAAAAGTAAAGTGAGATTTTCATATGCAAGATTTTAAGAGTAGTAGCACAATCATTGATTACGCTGCGAATAATTTGTACTTGCAATATCTGAAAAAAAAGTAATATTTTAAAATTAATGCCTGATTTTTAACACTTATTTAACTTGTAACACTATTTGCGGAAAGCATAATAATACTCACTTGTAAATTCTTCATATACTCCTTCCAAAATAATTTTTCCTTCTTCTTTTTTCAAAATTTGATACAGGTCTTCAATGGATTTTACGGGTTTGTCATTGATTTTTGTAATGATAAAGCCTGGATCCATATTGGTCCGTTCAATTTTGCTACCTTTGTAAACACTTTTTACTTTCACGCCTCCTTGACTAGCGTATTGTTTCTCCTTTCTGGTTAATTCTCTTACTTCAAAACCAAGATTTGCAAGATAATTTTCAGCTTCTAGATTATTTTCCACAATACTGGTAGTATTATTTTTATTTTTAAGAATCACCTTGGCTTGTTGTGTTTTATGCTTCCTGATAAAATCAATTTTTAATACATCTCCAGGACGATAACGACCTACTAATTCTTGTAATTCAGGCATAGCTTTAATCGGTACACCATTTAATTTTACAATAACATCTCCAGGTTTAAGTCCTGCATCATCGGCTCCCCCTTTTGGCGTAATCCTGTTGATATAAACCCCGTTGTTGGTTTTTAAATCCAATTCTTTTGACAATTCATCTGTGACGGGGGCAATACCTATTCCTAACATACCACGTTGGACAACTCCATAATCTTTTATATCATTGATGACTTTTCTAGCTAAATTGGCAGGGATGGCGAAGGAATATCCCTCATATCTTCCACTTTGTGTGATGATGGCGGTGTTGATACCTACCAATTCACCATTAGTATTGACTAAAGCACCACCACTATTCCCTGGATTGACGGCTGCATCTGTTTGAATGAATGATTCAATGGAGTATTGATCTTCTAAAATATTGATATTTCTTCCTTTAGCACTTACTATTCCTGCGGTTACGGTGGATGCCAAATTGAAGGGGTTACCAACTGCCAAAACCCATTCACCTACCTTTAGCGAGTCTGAATTTCCAAAAATAATATGAGGCAGTCGCTTCGCATTTATCTTTAAAAGTGCTAAATCTGTGGATTCATCTACACCAACAAGGGTCGCAGAAAACTCGCGTTGATCACTTAGTGTAATTTCATAATCATTTCCGTCTTCAATAACATGATTGTTTGTCAAAATAAAACCGTCAGGTGTAATAATAACGCCTGAGCCTGTAGATGTTGTGAAACTTTGTCCAAACCAATTATCTACACTCCCTGATTGGATAGATTTTATGTTGACTACGGTCGGAGTGACGGCATCTGCTGCGGTAGTAAAGTTGGTAGGGGAGGTCGATAGAAATTTTCTTTGTAGTTTTCCTGAAAGTATTTTATCTGAATATTTGGCGTAAAATGCTCTTTGATGTTCTTGTTCTTGAACAATTTGTGGTCGCTCAATTAATTTATATACTCCAACCGCAATAAATGCACTCGCAAGGGACAAAAGAAAATAGTTTCGAATCGATTTCATAAGTATCTGTTTACAGCATTCAAAAATAGGCTATACTGAAAATATAGCAATAATTATTTTTCTAGGTGTATTTTTTTAATACAAAATATTGGTTGATTTCGCAATGATTTGAACGAGCATTGGGAGTCAAAAATTGTTCTATATGAATTATTAGAAACAATGGAATGCTTTCTAAAGTTATAAATAATTTGAATGAAAGTCAAGTTTTTTGAAAAATATAATGTCGAAAATTTTTTATTTACAATTATTTGAATGGTATTTGGTCAACTATTTAGAAGAATATAAACCAAAATTAATAATAAACAGAAAATTTGTAAAAAAGGAGTATAGTTGATTATGCGATCAAATATACCAAAGTTTCTGAGTTGCCAGCCCCAAGTCTTAATATTTTGAAACGCAAAATAAAGACTAATCGAAGGAAATGTCATCAATAATATTCCAAATACAATGGCTGTAATTTTTGGAGAACCAACAAAATCTATCGTTGCAGGTAAAATGTAGGGTATCATCAATCCCACTCCAATGATGAAAATTATCAAAAGTAAATAGTTTATTATCAATATTGTTCTTCCTTTCATAATTTAAAATTTTATAATTTTCAATTTACCAAAATTCTTTTCTACATAGTTTTGAATAATCCTTGCCGTTTCTGGATAACTTGGATAAGATTTGATGAAATTTTTCATGTCTTCGGCTTCATTTATTACTTCATCCTTGTCAATGTATCCAAATCCCAAACAGCTTCCATTTTCAACAATTACTAGACTATTTTCAAATTCCGTTCGTCCTTTATCTAATATAATAAAATTTTCGGTAAAAACCGTATTGATTGCGTCTAAAGCTAATGTAGCTCTGTCATTGTATTCTGTAGCAGATTCTTCCCCTATACATGCTCCTTTGCAAAGTTGAATATGGTAATTAAAACAGGGTTTATTGCCAATATCTGTATGACAAAGAGAAGGACAAAGCTCGTATTTTTTTTGAATTTGTATCAATTTCCCCTTAGCCCTTGTGGCAGACGGAAAGGAAGTGACGATATGTTTTGACTTTTTATTGGTTCTACTGTTTGGAGCAGTTTCAAAACAAATATACCCTTCTTCATTATAATAAGTGTGAATCATAATCGGGAAATTTTTGGTACGCTGTGCACGATTGATTTTTGGATTTAAAGATTTTATCAATTGTGATTCATGTAAAAGTGCAATCAATTCACTTCCAGTCAATTCATAGGAAATATCAAATACGGCTTGTTGTAATTTTGCAGCTTTTTGGGTGATTTTTGAAAAATGACTCATCACTCGCTTCTTGATATTGATGCTTTTTCCAATATACACAGGATATCCATTTGGATTATTAAAAAAATAGACCCCACAGGCTTCGGGTAAATTGTGAAGTGTTTCCATTGAAATATTCTGTGGAAGAAGGGCTTCTTTTACCCCTAGATTTACCAAATCATTGATTTGATGATTGTTTTCTTGATGAGCCAATATTTTTTCAAAGAGTTCAACCGTTGTCATCGTATCTCCCATGGCTCGATGTCGATTTTTGTTTTTTAGATTTAGAGATCGAATTAGATTGGAAAGACCATATGAGCGAAGTCCAGGGAAGGTTCGGCGTGATAATTTAATCGTACACAACTGCTTTCGGGTATATGTATAACCCAATTTTTTAAATTCTTCTTTGATAAAAGAGTAATCAAAACGTACATTATGAGCTACAAAAATGGCATTTTCAGTCATTTCAACGATTTTTTTCGCTACTTCATAAAATTTTGGGGCATCTTTGACCATTTCTTGAGTGATTCCCGTTAAATTGACAATAAATGGTGGAATGTAGGTCTCTGGATTGATAAGACTTTCCCATGTATCAATGATTTTTTCACCATCATGTAGAACGATTGCAATTTCAGTGATTTTTGAATCAGATGCACGACCACCTGTCGTTTCGATATCAATTATTGCATATAAATTGGATTTCATTTTATATTTTTACCCAAATTGTGATTCAAAATACAAATTTAAACAAAAAATGTTAAAATATTATAAAATGATACAAATTAAATTATTGTTTGTCAGCTTAATTCTTTTAGGATTTGGTTGTGGAGGAGTGCTCGAAAGAAAGCAACCTGCAAAAGAAAAGCCAATTGTTTTGAAAAGGAAAATCAAAACTGG
>CAZOHX010000227.1:0-5273 GCA_964579315.1 uncultured Saprospiraceae bacterium | reverse complement strand
ATTTTGTTTTATAAACGCATCAGTTGATTGAATTAACTGTAGAATTCTAGTAGCAAGCCCAAACGTTGATATTGGGATATTTTATTTTGACGATATTTTTCAGTAAAAATATTAGCAAAATATGTGTCCACCTACTAAAGTATATTATCTTAAACCATAGTATATATGGACTTTTCTATTTAATTTTAAAACATTTTATATTTTTATTTGCATAATTAAAACAAATTATATATATTTGTGTTTATAAAGCAATAGATAGATAATTAGTACCAATCAAAATCTATTTATTTGGTTAAAATAAATCAAAATTAATTATTATGGATTTAGAAATTAAAATTAATAAACAAGGAAACAAAATTGTTGCCGCTTCTCATCTACATCGTGCACTACAATTACCTTTGCATGAATTTAAACGAGATTTACCAAGATGGTTAAACGATATTTACGCTTTTGATCATGATGATATCCGTCGCCCAGTTGAAATGAAAGATTTTGCCAAAAGAATATTTCAATACAGCAAATTAGTAGATTATTATATTACGGTCGAATTGGCAAAATTAATTTGTCTAAATACAAAAAGTCCATTGAAAGGTGCATTGGCTAAATATTTTTCTAGTCTTGAACGAAGTGATAGAAGGAAAAAAAGAATCGAAAAAAGAGAGAAATTTCTTATTCCCAACAACCAAGGGTTAATCCATGATATGGCTGGAGTGCAATTGGATCTGTGGTCATAAATATAAGGATATAGAAAGAAATAAAAGAATGTAATACGCTTTTTACTTTTCTATTAAAACAGGGAGATGTTTGTCTTTCTGTTGAAAATAGAACAAACTACTTTGAGAACAAAAATAGTAATTGGGAATAAAATGGGATTGATTTCTACATTTGTGAGCCCAATTACTTATTTTTGTGTTTTGAGAAAATTCTAATCGCTAGTTTTAGGACTAGGGTGATGACTAAAAAATGAGATCAATGGCAAACGTTAATTATAATGAAGATAATATTCGGTCATTAGATTGGAGAGAGCATATCCGAATGAGACCTGGTATGTATATTGGTAAACTCGGGGATGGTTCTGCTCCTGATGACGGTATCTATGTGTTGTTAAAAGAAGTATTGGATAACTGTATCGATGAGTTTGTCATGGGGTATGGAAAAGAAGTTACCATAGATATTAAAGATGGAATTGCTACCATTCGTGATTTTGGACGTGGGATTCCTTTGGGAAAAGTGGTGGATTGTGTTTCAAAAATAAATACGGGTGGAAAATACGATTCCAAAGCTTTTAAAAAATCTGTTGGATTAAATGGTGTAGGAACAAAAGCGGTGAATGCTCTTTCAGAATATTTTTTAGTGGAAGCTGTTAGAGATGGAAAATCAAAAGTAGCCGAATTTTCACAAGGAATAATCACCAAAGATCATAAGGTGGTTAAATCAAAAGAGCCCAACGGTACAAAAGTACAGTTCAAACCTGACAATTCAGTTTTCTTGCATTATCGTTTTCGTCCTGAATATATTGAAAATAAAATTTGGAATTACGCGTATCTAAATACAGGATTGAAGATAATTTTTAATGGAAAAACATATTTTTCTCGAAAGGGATTGTATGATTTATTGGATAGGAAAACTGCACAAGAAGAAATTCGTTATCCCATTATTCATTTAAAAGGGGACGATATCGAAATCGCCTTGACCCATGGTCAAAAATATGGGGAGCAGTACTATTCTTTTGTCAACGGTCAAAATACTACACAAGGGGGAACTCATCTCCATGCGTTTAAAGATGTCTTTGCAAATGTGATTAAAGATTTTTTTAAAAAGAAAAATTCTAAAAAATCTTATGATTTAAAAGATATTCGGGCTTCGATTATCGCAGCAGTGAGCGTTAGAGTAGAAGAACCCGTATTTGAATCACAAACTAAAACTAAATTAGGCTCTAAATTTGTTGCACCCGATGGACCGACAATGCGTACTTTTTTTAATGACTTTTTGAGTCGTGAATTGGATAATTATCTCCATATCAATCCAGAAGTGGCAGATGCAATGGAGAAAAGGATAATTCAATCGGAAAGGGAGCGAACAGAAATTGCGGGGATTAAAAAATTGGCCAATCAACGTGCAAAAAAAGCTAATCTCCATAATAAGAAATTAAGAGACTGCAAAATGCATTTTAATGACGGTCCTCGAAAAACTAAAGAGGAAGATCGTCTAGAAACTACTATCTTTATTACCGAGGGAGATTCAGCAAGTGGATCCATTACAAAATCTAGAAATGTTAAAAAACAAGCCGTTTTTAGTTTAAGAGGTAAACCACTCAATTGTTTTGGATTAACCAAAAAAATTGTTTACCAAAATGAAGAGTTGAATTTGCTCCAACATGCCTTGAATATTGAAGACGGAATTGATGGATTGAGATACAATAATGTAGTAATTGCAACGGATGCCGATGTAGATGGTATGCATATTAGATTGCTATTATTGACTTTCTTTTTGAATTTTTTCCCCGATTTAGTGAATAATGGGCACTTGTATATTTTGAATACTCCACTCTTTCGAGTTCGAGATAAAAAAGATACATTTTACTGTTATTCTGAAGAAGAGAAGCAAAAGGCTATTGAAAAATTAAGAGGAAAAGCAGAAATAACTAGATTTAAGGGACTTGGGGAAATATCTCCAAGCGAATTTGGTGGATTTATTGGAAAAGATATTCAGTTGGAACCTGTAATTCTTCAAGATGATACTAGTATAGAACAACTACTATCTTTTTATATGGGTAAAAATACACCTAACCGACAAACTTTTATTATTGAAAATCTTCGTATTGAGTCTGATGAAGTAGAATTAAATCGTGAATTTGTTGCAATTCCAACATAAGAAGCGTGCCATATCGTCAGTTTTGATATTCGATTTTTGGGTATTCTGCCAACTTTGTATATGTTATGTATGAATTTTTGCATGGCATAAATATTGTCGCATATCTAAATCAATGAGAAATGTCTGTATTAAGTCATAATGTCATTCATGGATATTGGACTGTAATTTTTTGAATTTCTCAACGTTTAATTTAAAAATAACAAATTATATATATGTTTGAAAACTTATTTTCTAATCAACCCACTCCATCTGATATGGATATTTTGCCTGTTTTTCCAATTGACGAAGTAGATGAAGAGCAAGTTGATGAGAATTATCCAGATATAATGCCACTTTTGGTGGTAAGGAATACTGTTTTTTTTCCAGGATTAATTATTCCTATTACCGTAGGTCGTGATAAGTCTATTAAAGCGATAAATCATGCATATGAAACAGATCGTCTAATTGCCGTAATTTCACAAAAGGATAGTAAAATTGAAGATCCATCTTTTGATGATTTATATAAAGTGGGTACACTTTCAAAAATTGTAAAATTATTGAGATTGCCAGATGGCTCGATAACTGCGATACTTCAAGGGAGAAAACGTTTTAAATTGGAAGAGTTAGTTCAAGAAAAACCTTTTTTAAAAGGGGCTATTTCTAAGCTAAAATATATTCAACCTATTGATAAAATGAATATCAAGGCGATTATTTCTTCTATAAAAGATATGGCAAAAAAGATTATTGATTTATCACCTAATATTCCTAGTGATGCGAATATTATGCTAAATAATATTTCAAGTGATACTTTTCTTCTAAATTTTATTGCTTCAAATTTAAGTTGTGAATTAGCAATTAAGCAAACTATTTTGGAAATTGATGATCTTGCCGAGAAAGCTAGTGCTTTACTTGCTCAAATGAATGATGAATTGCAATTATTACAATTGAAATCACAAATTGAAAGTAAAGTAAAAACAGATTTGGAAAAACAGCAAAGAGATTATTTTTTAAATCAGCAACTAAAAACAATTCAAGAAGAGTTGGGGGACAATCCTCAGTCGGAAACGATAAAGGACTTAGTGGCAAAGGGTGAAAAAAAGCTATGGAATAAGAATGTTAAAGATGTTTTTGACAAGGAAATTGAAAAACTGAAACGAATAAATCCGCAAGTAGCTGAATATACTGTTACTTTGAATTATCTTGAATTAATGTTGGATCTTCCTTGGAATGAATATACGGAAGACAATTTTGATCTAAATAATGTTAAAAAAGTATTGGATGAAGATCATTTTGGTTTGGAAAAAGTGAAAGACCGAATTTTAGAACATTTGGCTGTTTTAAAATTGAAAGGGGATATGAAAGCTCCAATTATTTGCTTAGTTGGACCTCCTGGTGTCGGAAAAACATCTCTAGGAAAATCGATTGCCAATGCTATCAACAGAAAATTTATAAGAATGTCTCTAGGTGGTATTCATGATGAATCTGAAATAAGAGGGCACAGAAAAACCTATATCGGGGCAATGCCAGGTAGGATTCTGAAATCTTTGAAAAAAGTGAAATCAGATAATCCTGTGTTTATTTTAGATGAAATAGATAAAATTGGAACAGACCATAGGGGAGATCCTTCATCTGCACTGTTAGAAGTTTTGGATCCCGAACAGAATAGTACTTTTCATGATAATTATCTTGAAATTGACTATGATTTATCTAAAGTGTTATTTATTGCGACCGCCAACGCTCTTGACACAATTCAACCTGCATTACGGGATAGAATGGAAATTATTTCTTTAAGTGGATATTCCACAGAAGAGAAGGTGGAAATAGCTATGAAACATTTGATTCCTAAACAGCGAGAACAACATGGTCTAAAAGCAAAACATGTCAAAATAAGTAAACCAGTCATTCGTTCTGTTGTAGAGTATTATACTAAGGAATCTGGAGTAAGAGGCTTGGATAGAAAAATTGCAGGATTGATGAGATATGCTGCAAAAAAAATTGCAATGGACGACGTTGCAAGTGTGAAAATTGAAAAGGATGATTTATCTATTATTTTAGGCCCAACAATCTTTTCAATAGCTGAATTGGAAACTAAGAATGTTCCAGGAGTGGCCGTTGGATTAGCTTGGACGAGAGTAGGAGGCGATATTTTATTTATAGAAAGTTCTATTAATCCAGGCAAGGGCAAATTAACATTGACAGGCAATCTAGGGAAAGTGATGAAGGAATCTGCAACAACGGCATTGAGTTTTATAAAAGCTCATGCATCCGAAATCGGTATTGATATTAAGCAACTAGAAGAAACAGATGTACATATTCATGTACCAGCAGGGGCAATTCCGAAAGACGGACCTTCTGCGGGAATAACTATGATGTCTTCCCTAGTATCTATTTTCAAAAATAAACCTTTAAAACAAAATCTT
>CAZOHX010000226.1:0-5293 GCA_964579315.1 uncultured Saprospiraceae bacterium | reverse complement strand
ATTTGCAGCTCCCAACTTCAATTGAATTTCAAAATTTTCCTTATCTCTAATAAATCCAACGGTCACGATATCTCCCTCGCGATATTTTTCTAATGCCAAAATAAGATCATTTCTCGAAGTAATTTTATCTTTTCCAATTTTCGTAATGATATCGCCCCAGTGTATGACGCCATCTCTTGATCTATAAGTAGCTTGCATTTTGGCATTGTCCGCAGGACCATCTTCTACCAATCCCATAATCATAATACCTTCTACATTCAATCTTCTCATCAATCTAGGAGATCCCATTTCAATTCCTAAAGTAGGACGCATCAATTTTCCATACTTGATTAAATCTGGGACAACCCAACTCACCACATCCGAGGGGATACAAAATCCAATACCAGCATAAGCACCAGAAGGGCTATAAATCATAGTATTTACACCGATTAATCTTCCTGACGAATCCAGAAGCGGTCCTCCAGAATTACCAGGATTGATAGCAGCATCAGTTTGAATTGCCCCTTTAATAGGAACTCCTACAACAGATTCAATTTCTCGATCCAATGCACTAATGATTCCCGTTGTCAAAGTTTGGTCTAATCCAAAGGGATTTCCAATGGCATAGACGGATTGTCCTACCCTTAAATTATCTGAACGCCCCACACTTAAAGGATGTAAGACATTTCTAGGAGCATCAATTTTCAAAACAGCAAGATCTTTCTCAGGAGCGACTCCCACCAAACTTGCATCCCATTCGGAGCCATCCGAAAGTGTAACTTTTGCTCTATCTGCCCCCTTGATTACATGATAATTTGTGATTATATGCCCTTTTTTATCCCAAACGAAGGCACTCCCTGCACCACTAGGCGTTTCAGTCACTCTTCGATGAAAATAATCTGTACGCATGGTACTTGTATTGATAAATGCAACAGTGGGTGCTGCTTTTTCAAACAAATTAATTGTTGTTTTTTCTTCGGTTGTCAAAAAGCGATCTTGACTATGTGGCGTTGTTGACAATGAAGTCTGAATGGTTTTTGCTTGATTTGTTCCATCTTTTGGCGATGTATTATCCGTAGTTTTCCAAGAAGTGCCCACGAAAAATCCTGCAATCAATAAAACAGCTCCAAATAAAAATTTCATAATATTTTTCATAATTATTATTTTCATTTAAAACGTAATCCTACTATAAAATTGTTTTTGAAAAGGAGATTTTTCTGAATAAAAAACAGAATTATACCAAATCAAAAATTTCTTGAGGAAGTTCCATGACAATCGATTCCACGATATTATTATCATTGATATTCATCAACTGCACTCTACCAATAGTATTAATCATTCCCTCTTGAAAATCAGTCTCAATTTTGATATAATTATCAGTAAATCCCGTCATTTTGGATTTATCTTTATGTACTTCAAAGAGCACATCCCTACCAAGCCCCAAAAAAGTTTGATAAAATTTACGTTTCTTCTGATCAGACAAGGCTCTGAGCATTTCACTTCTTTTTCGCCTTTTATTCATTGGCACGACATCATCCATATCCATTGCGGGGGTATTGGGTCTTTCGGAGTAGGTAAAAACATGCAAATAATTTATATCCAAATTTTCTAAAAAATGATAGGTTTCTAAAAAATCTTCATCCGTTTCCCCTGGAAATCCCACAATCACATCAACACCGATACAACATTGATACATTTTTTGACGAATTTTCTTTACCCGACTTGCATACAACTCTTTGGTATATCGTCGTTTCATCTGTTTGAGTTGCTTATTATTTCCAGACTGCAAAGGCAAATGTAGATGAGCCGCAAATCTCTCTGATTGAGCTACAAATTCAATAATTTCATCGGTACAAAGATTGGGTTCTATGGACGAAATTCTGAATCGCTCGATACCCTCCACCTTATCCAATGCCTTTATCAAATCAATAAAAAGAGCTTCTTTTTTAGGTCTTTTTCCTTCAATAACAGATGTACCATTTCCAAAATCTCCAATATTGACACCCGTCAAAACGATTTCCTTAACACCTTTTTCTGCCAACAGTTTAGCGTCAGCTAGTACATTTTCTACTGTATTTGAACGACTTTTCCCTCTTGCCAAAGGGATGGTACAAAAAGTACATTTATAATCACAACCATCTTGAATTTTCAAAAAAGAGCGTGTTCTATTTCCAAATGAAAAAGCATTTTCAAACGTATCCACTGTATTTATATCCGAGGAAATAACCATTCCCTTATCATTTGCTTTTTGTAGATTGTCAACGTGTTTTAAAATTTGAAATTTCTCAGAAGCACCGAGCACCAAATCAACACCATTTATTTCAGAGATTTCAGTAGGCTTCAATTGTGCGTAACAACCCGTCACTACGACAAATGCATGCGGAGCAATCGACAATGCTTTTTTTACGATTTTTTTACATTTTTTATCTGCGAAATCAGTTACAGAACAAGTATTGATAACAAATATATCAGCCCCATCGTCAAATGAATTGACACCGTATCCACTGTCCAAAAATTGTTGCTGAATCATGGATGATTCAGAGAAATTGAGTTTACAACCCAATGTATGAAATGCGACTGTACGCGGTGTAGCCATTTGCAATTGTTATAAATTATCTATAATTTGCAAAACTAAGCCTTTTTTTAATTAAATTCCAGAGTTATTCGAGTGGATTTACAATGTATTTTTTTAAATAGGGTCATTTATTAATCAAACTTTTTTTATGAAGAAGTTATTTTTCACGATTTATTTATTGCTATATTTTTTTATAGGCATTTCTCAACAAAAAGAATTGGCGTTAAATTCAAACACAGTTTATCGAAATAGTAATCACGAAATTATTTCGTTTGAAAAATTCACAGAATTAACTTCTGGAAACGGCTATATTTTAGAACCCATATTTGATTCAGAAGGCAATCTTGTAGAAATGATTGTAGAGAAAGAAGCCATCAAAAGATATGCCCCCAAAACCATTTCTAGTACTCCCCAATGGATTGGACATCCTGCTCCAGATTTTGAAGGTAAAGATTTAAGTGGTCATTATTTTAACAATAATAACTTAATGGGAAAAGTAATTGTCATGAAATTTTGGTTTTCAGCATGCCCACCATGTATGGAAGAAATCCCAAGACTAAATAAAGTATATAGAGCCTATCAAGATAATCCAGAAGTCAAATTTGTTTCCATTTCTCTAGACCATTCTGCTCTAGCCCAAAAAACCAAACAGCGTACAGGATTTTTATATCCAGTCATTGCCAATGGAAAAAATATTGCGGCTGCCTACAAAGTATTGGGCTATCCAACACATGTAGTTATTGATAAAAATGGCAATGTAGAAGCGGTTTTTCAAGGAGTAAATCAACGAATTGACGATCGGCTTTCAAAAGCTATTGAATCTGCTTTGATTCGAAATGATTACGATTCATCTCCTACAGCATTGGCACAACCAACTGAAGAAGAAATTCAAATCACTCCCCAGAGTGTCATTATTGATAAAGAGGGGAAACGAGTTCCATTTGGACAATTTATACAATTGATGCGTGAAAATCGCTTTGAATTGGTTGGAATGAGTGATGGAACAGTTTTGATGCGAGAGGTCGAACAGCTACGTGAATAAATGCACTTCAAAACATATTGATTTTTAATCAACTTGAAAATAAAACCACACATAACGTTGATTATCAAGTAATTGTGATTTTATTTTTTACAATTGGGTCACTACTTTTGTTTTCATTCCACCATTTATCTCACACAATAACCCCCAAATAAAAATTCGGGGTAAATTGTAAATCCACAAAACGAATAATAAATACCCTTTTATCGACTAGAAGCATTCATATACTTAAATATCAAATACATCACCATAACTAGTGACGATAAGGCAGCAGAAACATACGTCATCGCAGCCCAACGCAAAGCATCTTTTGCTCCATCGTGTTCATCTCCTTGTAAAACATTGGAATCTTCTAACCATGCAAGAGCTCTATTACTTGCATCAAATTCTACAGGTAATGTCACTAAACTAAATATGGTTGTTACTAAAAAAGCTACAATCGTGATTAACATCAACTGTGGAAACGAATTTAATAACATGAAAGCACCAATTAATAAAAATTGTTGTCCCATCGATGCGACTTTTACTACGGGGACAATGGCAGATCTAAGTTTCAACATGGCATATGATGTATCGTGCTGTACGGCATGTCCGCATTCGTGGGCTGCAACTGCTGCTGCAGCAATACTTCTACTCCCATATACAGGCTCACTTAATGCAACGGTTTTGGTTAAAGGATTGTAGTGATCTGTCAACATTCCCTTGGCTGGAATTACTTTTACATCGTGAATGCCGTAATAGTTTAACATCTTTTCAGCGACTTCTTTTCCAGTCAAATCACTTCGAATGCCAATTTGACTGTATTTTTTAAATTTGCTTTTTAATTTATTGTTGACATACATGCCTATAAAAGAGAGCACACCCCCTATCAACATGTAAATCATATAATCTGAATTTCCAAACATCATAATAGTTATCGTTTAATTTGTTTTATGTTATTAGTTTTGACTGTGATTTCTTCTCATTGTCACAAGGTTTGAAACCTAATGTAAAAAAATCAAAGAGATAATAACTTTATTTAATCAATAACATCAAAATTTAAATATGGTTTTAATACTTTTGGTATTTTAATTCCATTTTCTGTTTGATTATTCTCTAAAAGGGCCGCAACAATTCTTGGCAATGCCATCGCACTACCATTTAAGGTATGTGCCAATCTAGTTTTACCGTTTTTGTCTTTGAATCTCAATTTTAATCTATTACTTTGAAATGACTCAAAATTTGAAACAGAACTGACTTCTAACCATCGTTTTTGTGCTGCAGAAAATACTTCAAAATCAAAAGTTAAAGCAGATGCAAAACTTAAATCGCCTCCACAAAGTGTCAATATTCTAAATGGGAGCTCTAATTTTTCAAGTAAAGTTTGTACATAGGCAACCATTTTATCCAATGTCTCATACGATTTTTCAGGATGTTGAATCTGAACAATCTCTATTTTGTCAAATTGATGTAACCTGTTTAGTCCTCTAACGTGAGCTCCGTAAGAACCTGCTTCTCTTCTAAAACAGGGTGTGAAACCTGTTAATTGAATGGGGAAATCAGATTCTTTTAATATTACATCTCTATATATGTTTGTCAAAGGCACTTCTGCAGTTGGTATCAGATAGAATCCATCTTTGGGTACATGGTACATCTGACCCTCTTTGTCTGGTAGAGCTCCTGTTCCTCGTGCAGAATCTGCATTGACCATAATAGGTACT
>CAZOHX010000225.1:0-5296 GCA_964579315.1 uncultured Saprospiraceae bacterium | reverse complement strand
TGATATTTATAGCTTCGCTAAAATTGCGGCTCCTGTTGAAATATTTGTCTTTGATGAGGTTACTAAAGAGCCCATCGAAGGAGCAACTGTGGTAGATGATTGTACTGGAGCAACTTATACAACCGATGCAGAAGGTAAGGCACAAGCTGATATCAAATTAAATGAATGTTGTACTTACAAAGCAAGTAAAACACTTTATGTAGATAATGAAAAAGAAGGTTGTTCAACTGCCGAATTGACTGAAAAAGTTTTTGTGGAAATTCCTATGGCTAAAGAAATGCAATTTGATTTAGAAGGTGTTACTTATAATGGTGCCGATGGAATGCCAATGCCTGGTGTAGCGGTTACAATGACCAATGATTGTGGCGATGATGAACAAACGGCTACTTCTGATGAGAATGGTAGATTTTATTTTAAATTGAGAAGTGATTGTTGCTATTCTTTGACGGGGTCAAAAGCTACGTTTAATAATGCATCGGTTGATAATCAATGTACTAAAGATTTAACGGAATCTACTACTTTACAAACTAATTTGACCTTGAATCCTGAAAATGCAGTAGTTTCGACACCAACTACAACAACACAGCCTTCAACTGGTATTGTTACTGGACTGCCACAAACTACTGTTCCTGAAACAGGAGTTTACAACAAAGATGGTGTGTATGTAGATGCAGAAACACAAAATCCATATACTGGAACGCATCAAGGCATCACTTATAAAAACGGTGTTCCTGTGGATGGTAGTAGCAATGGGTTTGAAGTAGGTCCTTCTTCTAGTCATGCTGATTTTGATGGAATTTCATACTTATTACATATTTATTATGATTTTGATCAGTCTTATATTAGAGATGAAGATGTACCTGATTTAGAAAAATTATTGGCATTGTTGAACGAGAATCCTTCTCTTATTATCGAAATCGGATCTCATACGGATTCAAGGGGTAGTAAAAGGTACAACAAGGGATTGTCCCAACGTAGAGCTAAATCAGTTGTACGATGGTTAACTAAGCATGGTATTGATGCTTCAAGATTAGTTGCAAAAGGATATGGTGAATCAATCCATGTCAATGATTGTACCGACAATGTGAAATGTAGTGAAAAACAACATCAATTGAATAGACGAACTGAGTTTAAAGTGATTGGTTGTTCTACATGTGCTGAAACGGGTGTGCTTTCTAGACCAAAGGACAATCCAAAAGTGGATAGATGTAATAATTGTCCATTTTAATCGAAATTTAGATATTTAAGCTTATAGCTTTTTAAAATAAATGTCAACTTTAAACAAAATTAGGGTATCGTCTTTGACGATGCCCTTTTTGTTTATAGGAGGATTGATTTATAGCTATGATGAATTCATCACACAGCAATTTTGTATATCGCTCCGTTAGTAAAATATAAATCAAAATCATGAAACGAATACTAAACAGTTTGACATTACTACTTTTTGTGTGGTTGCTTTTTGGAAATTTTCAATGTGGAGAGCCAGAGGCCCGACATCTTTTGGCCAATGTACAACTAAGTCCTGAAAAAAAGACTTATTTCGTGGGAGATACCATTACTTTGAGTTTTTTGATGAAAGATAAAAAGTTATTTGACCTACAAACCAATACATCTGTCCAATTTCAGAATGTGCTTATTCCTTTTGGTTTTGCAATTTCAGGAGATAGCTTTTCTGGCGAAAGTGCCAGTTTTGAATTTATTGGAGATACAAGTTTATATAATAATTTCACTCCAAGTGACAATGATTTGTCTTTTTATTTTGGTTGTCCAAAGCAGTTGGTAGATTATGCTTTTACGATTAAAATTGTATTGAATAACGCAGGAATCTATAATCTTCACCGTACTTTTATAAATCCGAATTTATTAACTTGCGATATCACATCTTCTCCTGATAATTTCTTAAATGTAGATATTAATTATCTTTTTGATGTAGAATCAAACAATAATGAACTGAGTTATCGTGTAGGTAAGAGATCTTATAGTTCGGAGTCAACTGTTGAATTATATAGTAAAGGTCAATTTTGGTTTGAAGTTAAAGATAAATAAAATGATTCGTCTATTATTATATATTTTATTCTTGCTTCCTTTTATCACTTTCGCTCAGAATGAAAAGCCTAAAAGTGGTTATTTGATTTATTATGATTTAGATTATTGTTCAAAATTTATCAAAAGTGGAGCCGATAAGCAGATTGCTCAACAATTTAGAGATTTGGAGCGGTCAGATTGGGGAAATTCTTACGGATTAGTTCGGTTACAGCAATTGCCTAATCCCAAATTATCAGTGGAATTTGGAATTGGGATTTCTAGAAGAAAAATTACAACCCATCCTGTTGATTCCATATTTTTAGATGGGATATTTTATCCTGATGCCAGTTTTGTACATGATTATATTTATGAATATTTTTCTATTCCTTTACAGTTAAATTATGTGTTTTTTAATAGACCAAAATTGACCATGACAACGTCTTTTGGCATTAATTGGAATATAGTGAAATATACATCACATAATTTTATATTCGTCAAGGGTGATGTAAGTTATCCAACTGGAGCTAATACTTTTCCTTTTAAAAATGATGTCAGCATTGGTTTGGGAATAGGTTTAAAATATAAAGTTTTTAAAAGAATTCATTTGGAAATTAAACCCAATGTGAAACAAGCTATCTCGTCGGGTGAATCTCATCATTATTTCAAATCTTATTTTAATACTTTAGGGATACAGATGGGGATTATTATTTTGGGGCGAAAATAAGATGAGCGTTGACAAATATGGGAAAGTCTTTATTATGTAAATTTTATAGTTACCAATCAACCATCAATCTCTAACAAAACGGGACAATGATCCGACCCAAAGTATTCATTTAATATTTCAGCAGATAGTATTTTATCTTTTAATTTTTCGGAAACTAAAAAATAATCAATTCTCCATCCAGAATTGTTTTTTCTAGCATTGAATCTATAACTCCAATAGCTATATTTCACGATATTTGGATTTTTGTATCTAAACGAATCAATCAAACCTGTATCTAGCATAGCTTGTAATCCATCAATCTCAATTTGGGTATATCCTGCCGTTTTGTTGTAGTTGGATTTATCATTTTTCAAATCAATAGCCGTATGAGCTACATTTAAATCTCCACAAACAACTATTGGTTTTGTCTTTTCTAATTCAACCAAATATTGCTTAAAATCAATATCCCATTGCTGCCGATAGTCTAGTCGTTTCAATCCTGCACCTGCATTTGGAACATACACCGTTACTAAATGAAAATTTTCAAATTCGGCACAAATGACACGCCCTTCATTGTCATGCTCAGGAATGCCCATATCATTTGTTACTTTTATCGGCTTGACTTTTGTCAAAATAGCAGTACTAGAATATCCTTTTTTTGTAGCGGAATTATAGTATTGATGATAACCCTCTAAATTTTCAATTGCTTTTTCTACTTCATCAGGTTGTGCTTTTGTCTCTTGTAAGCAAAGAATATCGGGGTCAAGTGTTTTGATATCTTCTAAAAAATCTTTTTTTACGATGGCTCTTATCCCATTAACATTCCACGATATAATTTTCATTGTCTATCTTTCTTTTGATAATAAGGTAATATCTCCTCTGTACAATAATGTAATTCCATCTAGAAATTTAACTTCTATCAGATAAACAAAAAGCTGTGGATCTAGTGCTTTTCCATTAAAAGTACCGTCCCAACCTTGTGAAAATGAGTTTTTAGGTAAATAATCATCCAGTTCATAGACCAATTCTCCCCATCTATCATATATTTTCATGAAATTGATATTGGTTACGCCATTGGTTACTACAGGTGTGAAAATGTCATTGATTCCATCTCCATTGGGCGTAAATACATTTGGGATAAATACATTTCTATCTTTATCTACTCTTACATAGATTTCAGCTGTAGCTGTACAACCATTTAAATCTGTGGTTGTTAAGGTATATAGGGTAGATTCTAAAGGATTTATGGTTGGATTTAGACAGTTGACAGCGATACTATCATTTCCTCCACATGACAAATAGTCTGTTGGGGTCCAAGTAACAGTATCTAAGGCATATTCTGAAGAAAAATCTCCTGTAATAATACCTGTTTCACCTAATTCCAAATTTAATTCAGCAGGAAGTGTAGCGACAACAGGAGCTGGCTCCAAAATAGTTAATGTCGTATCAAATGTACACCCATTTTCATCATAAATAATAATCGAATGCTCACCTGCAAATACAGGCGTAGGGGTAGTAATATCTAATTCTGGTCCATTATCAATAGAATAGGTATATCCTGGTCCTTGCCCTCCAATGACTCCTGCTACTTCGATAACCGTTCTATACCCTGCACATTGTGGCTCTTCTGGTGGCATAATATTTCCAACCACTGGGGCTGGTTCATTAATCGTATAAGATGTTGTATTGGAACAACCTTTCACATCCGTTACTGTAATCGTGTAATCTCCAGGAGATAATCCTGTAAATACGGAAATATTGGAGGAAGTACCTCCAGATATGTCATAGGTTGTTAAGCCTGGATTACCTCCAGTCCATGCCACAGATATGATACCATCAGCATCTCCACCACAACTTACATCACTAGAATGAGCCGTATCCACAAACGCAATCAAACTATCGGGTTCTGCCACAGCTATATTGGCAACAGTACTACATCCTACTGCATCTGATATGACAACTTGATAGGTACCTGCAGCTACGTTTGGAAGTGTGTTCCCCGTAGGCGAACCGGGTATATTCCATTGATAATTATAAGGAGATTGACCACCCATCGCAGAAACCATCGCAGATCCGTCTGTGGCATCTTTACAACTGGTTTGTGTACTTGATGTGAGTGCCATATCTACTTGTAACTGATTGGGAGCATCAATCAAGATAGTATCTTGTACTGCACATTCCCCATCGGTAATAGTTACAAATTGCATGCCTTGACATAGTTGCGTTGCTGTACTGGTAGTCACTCCTGAGAATACTTCTCCTGATCCCCATGTTATATCGTATGTACCCACATTACCACCAGTAACGGTGACTGTCGCTCCACCGTCACATGGAATACCATTGAAACAAGTGACGGGAGATAAGTCTGAAAAGTTTCCAGTAATTCGACTTGGATCTGATAAATTGAAAGTATCAACAATTTCTTGGCAATTGTCAGCATCTGTGATGCTTAAATAATAAGTCCCAGAAGGTAAACTTCCATTTACTGCTCCAATTAAGCCTGTATTGTCATTGGACCAACTAAAATTATAGGGCATCTTACCACCTGATAATGAAACACTTATACTT
>CAZOHX010000224.1:0-5318 GCA_964579315.1 uncultured Saprospiraceae bacterium | reverse complement strand
TTAGAAACATTTATTTTAGAATACGTTTTTCCCATGAATAATATCCAAAAAAAGAGAGCTATTTCAAATCGAAATAGCTCTCTTTTCTAAAATTAAAATGCTAAACAACTAATCGCATGACTCCTTCAAAGCCTTCAATTCTTCATTATTTTCAACCGTTTCAACAGTTCCATCCGCAGTCATTGTCACTGAAATAGGATATTCAAAGGTAGGTCGTTGATCAGTTTGTCCATGATTCTTTTTCCATAATTTAAAAGTATCATGCAATGCCATTGGATTTTCCAAAGTTACTTTTGCTCCATCTGGAAACAGTACTGTTAATGGAAAATTGAACTTAAAACATCTTTCTTTATCATGCATGTCTGGGCGGCAATCTTCAATCAATGCTTTAATATCTTCTCGGTTTTCTACGGTAACGATTGTTCCATCTTTTAATTTTACATCATATGGAAACTGAATAGTGGGGCGAGATTCACCATCAGCATGGTTATTGTACCACTCTCTATAGGCTGTTTTCAATTCTTCTTTGGTAGTCACTTCCAAGGTAGTGCCATCACTATAAACCAAAGTCACTGGTAATACTGGTCTGAAACATTTTCTTGCTTTTCTGATATGACATACATTTCGGAGTTCACTTTGATCTTCTTTATTTTCAACGGTAATAATATTGCCATTTTTCAATTCTACTTGGTATGGAAATTGAACTTTAAGTCGTCTTGCTTTGTCATGATCTATTCCTTTCCAACGCTTTAGGAAATTTTTCATCGCTTCCACATCTTCAATTTCTTTGGTTTCTCCATTTTTTAACTCTAAGGTGATTGGAAAAACCAATTTAAAACAATCTGGTTTTCCACGACCCATCATTTCAAGATCTTGTTGATCAAGTGTAAAATTATCAGTTTCAGGTTCGATATTATCATTCTTACAAGCAACAAAAGTTAAGGCTACAAATGCCAAAAACATTACTGGAAATTTCATTAATTTAAGCATAATACAAAATTTAAGTTTTAAGAAATATGGTTGAGCTTTTATTATATTTTAATGACGTCATTCTCTTTTCGCTCTTACACCTAAATAAGTTTCCAACTCTAATTTTGTACTCATCTTTTTTATTATTTTTTTATAAAAAACTACAATAAATTGATTTTCAGATACTTATAATCATTTTTAAATATTTTATTTTGAATATTTTTCAAACTCTCTCCCAAAAAAGAATAGAATTACAAGAAAATTTGTAAAATTGTGGTATCACCAAATTGAATAGTATGAAAATCCATTTCACTTTATTGCTTCTGATTTTATCTCCATTTGCGTTCGCACAAAAAATAGACTTCAATCTCAATAAATACTATTTACCTGATGTCAAATACAACTCATTGATTGGTCAATTTAATTTTAATGGAAGTGGTGATAAAAATACCAAAAATGTTTTTTCCAATCTTAGACTGGATTATTATACTTATAGAAGAAATGCAAAATGGCAAAATACGCTTTATATTACACTTCAATCCAATCCACAAAAAAGATATGACTTAAATAATACTCAATTTAAATGGAACAATGAAATCGAATGGAGTACTCAAAATCGATTTTATATTTTCAAAAACCCTAAGCTTTTTTTAGAAGGAGATTGGAATCAAATTATTAGCCACAATTTCCTTACAAAAGATATATCTACTCCTTCCGATGTTAGGCATAAATTACTTGTCTCCACCTCCGCGCCTATTATGGTTGGCTTTGGTAGAGTAGAAGATATTTCTGAAACATGGCGTGCCGTTCGCATCTTCCAAGCCTTTGATCAATTGGAAATGCTATATGATTATCCCAATGATCATGTAATTATGGAAATGGCAAAACAAATGGCTGTTCAAAAAAATAAACGTTTTCTGGATTCGAGAATTGGAAGAATCAAACGACTAACAGAAATTCATACACTTTTGGATTCAACAGGATTGTTGAATACCAAATCTATCGCTTATTTTACAAATTTAGTGGACATTTGGTACTACGGTGTCAATCAAAAACGATGGACAGGAAGCGCTTTTACCATAGGAATAGAACCCCATCAATTCTACTTACACCAATCTCTTTTACAATCACGACTTCCTGTCCAAAAACAAAATGCACTACTCGGGATTGTTAGATATGAATATCATAAAGCACTCAATTATAAATGGCAAGTGGATTTTGATGGTAGAGTGCGGGCGGGAATTATTCGTCAAACCAATTTAGGCTATACCACTAAAAAAAATATTGGCACTCTCCTAGCAAAACTTACTGCATCGTACTTTCCGTCAGATAGAACCACCTTAAATTGGAGTATTAAATCAGAATATTTTACCCATGAAAAACAAATTAACTATTATGCCAATTTTTTCATGTATTATTATGTTTCTCCAAAAATTCGGTTTCAAACCAGCCTAAGCTACTTAAAAGAGTATCAATTTTTTCCATACGCTTGGTACGGAGATCCATTTAGTTTAAATGGCTTAAATACATTTAGATACGACTTGAGCACAGGGAGTTTTCTACAAAATAGATTGCCTAAATTCTCTATTGATATAAGGTTTATCTACAATTTCTTTTAGAAACATCATTAATTTTTCAATAAAATGCTTATCATGTGCTTCTAAAATTTTAAAGATGAAACAAAACCAACTCTTATTTCTTTTTTTGCTATTTCATGGATTCTCTTTTGCTCAAAATTATTTTCAACAACAGGTTGATTATAAGATTGATGTCCATTTAGATATTGAAAAAAACACACTTGAAGGCACAGAAATAGTCACTTACAAGAATAACGCACCCACTACTTTATCCAAAATTTATTTTCATTTGTGGGCAAATGCTTATCAAGATAAAGATTCTGATTTCGGAAAACAAAAACTCCGAAATGCTGAAAAAGATTTTTACTTTGCCAAAAAAGAAGAACTTGGCGGATATTCTGAATTAAGTTTCTCAAGTGAAAATTCTGAAAATCAATGGGAATATGACAAATCAAAACATGATATTGCCATTGTGCAACTAAAAAATCCTTTAAAAACAGGAGCTTCTGTCGAATTGATTGTCCATTTTACGATAAAAATCCCTATTCCTTTTTCTCGTTTTAATCGTATTGATCAATCCTACAATATCACCCAATGGTATCCCAAACCCGCTGTTTACGATAAAAACGGGTGGCATCCCTTTCCTTATTTAGATTATGGAGAGTTTTATTCTGAATTTGGTGATTTTGATGTCACTATTTCTTTGCCCGATGATTATATCGTAGCCGCAACAGGTACATTGACTACACAGCACGAAATAGATAGACTCAATCATTTGGTTATCCAAACAGATAGTTTAATATCCGATAATATTCCTATTCAAAGAATGGTTGATTCCAATAAAATGAAAACCTTGCACTACACCGCCAAAAATGTACATGATTTTGCATGGTTTGCCAATAGAAATTTCATTGTCGGCAAAAAAGAGTTTCAATTATCTGATGGTAGTAAAAAAACCGCTTGGGCTTATTTTTTAGAAGACGAGCTTGATGCCTGGAAAGAAGCAACAGATATTGTAGTTCAAGCAGTAAAAACTCAGAGTCAATGGATTGGTAACTATCCATATCCTCAAGCTACCGCCGTTTTAGGTGAAACACCCGTTGGCGGAGGAATGGAGTATCCTATGGTTACCAACATCGCCCCAAATACAAAGGGGAAAAGCTTAGATCAAGTAATCCGACACGAGGTAGGTCACAACTGGTTTTACGGTATTTTAGGTACAAATGAAAGACAATTTGCATGGATGGACGAAGGCATCAATACCTATTATGATGGTCGCTATGCTCGAAAATTCTATCCCAAAAAGCAAAAAAAGCAGAAAAAAAGATTTCTCGACCTTCAAGGGGATAGTTCCGAAGACCAATTTCTTTTTGAAATCAACAGCAATCCCAAACAAGAAGCCAATTCATCTTCTGATGCTGGTAAAATGCATACGCTTCAATATGTACTAGCGGCTTATAACAAGCCTGGCATGGCTTTTAGGTATTTAGAACAATACTTAGGAACTGCAAAATTCGATAAAGCCATGAAAACCTATTTCAAAAAGTGGCAATTTAAACATCCATATCCTGAAGATTTGCAAAAAATAATGGAAGCAGAAACAGGAAAAGACTTGGATTGGTTATTTCATGGTTTTCTTGAATCAACGGACAGAATGGATTACGCTATCTCCTCCGTAAAAAGCGAAGATGGTCTTCTTGAAATAAAAGTCATCAATCTCGGAAACATCAATGCTCCCATATCCCTTGATATTATTAAAGATGATCAAATTATCAAAAAAATCTGGCAAAATGGATTTGAAGATGTAGAAATTATTACGGTAAATGTCGATAATTATGATAAAATAGTACTGGATTCAAAATTAGAATCTTTAGATGTAAATAGACGAAATAATGTATATTTCCGAAAAACTCATTTTTTCAAACCCATTACTTTCAAACCCATTTTTAGCCTTGGCAATACCCAAGAAAATCGGATATTATACTTTCCTATCATGGGTTGGAATGAGTATGATAAATCCATGGTTGGCATCTCTTTTTACAGTTTCCCTTACCCTGCGAAGACAATGGATTATTGGATAAGTCCATTGTACTCTTTTACTTCAAAATCGCTTAATGGTTTTGCTCGATTACGCTACAATGTTTATCCAGATCATGCATTTTCGAAAATTTCTTTTGGAATAAATACTCGTAGATTTTCAGAGTCCATATTTGAAGATGCTCCTATAAAGTACAGAAAAATAAATCCTTTTATTCAAATTGACATAAAAAAAGATCCGATTTCTTATGTACAACATTCTATAATTGGCAATTTCTATAGTATCACTAAAAGAAAAAATGGGGAAAAACTTAATCCTTTTCCTGATTATCGAGTTATGACGCTTGATTATCAAATTAATAATAGTCATCCCATTTACCCAACCTTTGCCAACTTGGAGTTTGAAAATAACACGGCAGGTGGCAGCAATAATAAGCTATCGTTGGAGATTAAACAAAAATGGTACTACTCTAAAACGTCCAATATTAGTCTAAGGTTATTTTTGGGAAATAGTTTCACAAAACAACTGCCCGTTAATGCTCTATCAGGATTTTCTTTATATGGAAATTCATTTTTGGATTATAAATACGAAGATATTTCTCGGTTTAGATCGGCAATTAATAATACCATTGCGGAACGAGAAGGCGGATTTAAAAATAAAAATATAAGTCTTTTTCAAAATCTTGCTACAGCAGAATCCATTATTGCCACCAATCTAGTTTTTTCTTTACCCCG
>CAZOHX010000223.1:0-5320 GCA_964579315.1 uncultured Saprospiraceae bacterium | reverse complement strand
ATAAATTAGCTTATATTCACGTCGAAACACCCGCAAATCCGACCAATGTATTGATTAGTATTCCAGAATGTAGAAAATTGGCGGATCATTTTGCTACGGAAGAAAAACCCGTTATCGTTGCAGTGGATAATACTTATATGGGACCACTATGGCAACATCCACTGAAACATGGAGCTGATTTAGTATTATATTCTGCCACCAAATATATCGGTGGACATAGTGATGTGATTGCGGGGGCTGTTTTGGGGGCTAATGAATTGATTAATCGTGTAAAAGGATTGAGAACTTTTTTGGGAAATATGGCTGGTCCTTGGACGGGATGGTTGCTGATGCGAAGTTTAGAAACGTTGAAAGTTCGTATGGAGCAACAAGCAAGAAATGCAGAGAAGGTAGCACATTTTTTAAACAATCACCCTAAAATAAAGCGAGTAAATTACTTGGGATTCATTTCAGATGAGCGTCAAAAAGCCATTTTCAAGAATCAATATTCATCCGCTGGAGCGATGTTGTCAATATTGATTAAAGGGGGAGAAAAAGAGTCTTTTATTTTTATCAATAATTTAAAATTAATCAAACTTGCGGTCAGTTTGGGGAGTACAGAATCTCTAGTGGAGCATCCAGCATCTATGACGCATGCAGGAATCGAAAAGGCACATCGAGATGAAATTGGTGTGACAGACAATTTGGTTCGTCTATCCATTGGTGTTGAAAATTATGAAGATTTGATTTGGGATATTCAAAATGCTTTGGAAAAAGTACCTGTTTCAGTTGAAGTTTAGAGAAAATATACCATAAAACAAGTATTTTCAGAACAAACTAGCTTCTTTTTTAATTGCCAAAAGTGCTTGATGATTAGGTAGAGCATCGCCTTTTTCATTCACAAAATTAAAAAGAACTTTGATTAATTCTTTTGAACTAGCATCAGGTTCCACATCTGCTGCAATCATATTGATGATATTGATAACTTCGTCTTTTGTAAATTTGATAATTTGCCACAATTCATTAGAAACATAGACTTGTTGGGTAATATTGTGTTCATATTCCTGTTGTACCGTCATCATCAAAGCACTTTTGAAAGCACTTGCAGAGATTTTATCATCTCTCAATCTCAAAATCATGGTTGGAATCGAAATTCTTTCCACGAAAAGAGATAATCTCTCCAACGCTTGTAATTTTAAAGGAAGAGTTGTTTGACTATTCTCTTGTCTTCCTTGCAAGACTTGAATTTGATATTGATTTTTAAAATATTCTCGAATAACAAACCAAACAGTTAGGAATACAATAAATCCAGGAATAGTCAATTTCAATATTTCTAATAAAGTCTCCATGTACGTTTTCTTATTTTTGCCACAATATTACAACGAACGAATGATATTTTTAAATTATTGCTTTGTTTTTTGAATTACTACCCAATACTTTGAACCAAATTGTCACTTTCGATGTTTTGTAATCGAATTTATCACAAAAAAGTTGTATATTGTGATAGATAATTAATAATTTTGTAAGAACAATAAATATAATCATGGAAGTTAAAACACAATTCATAACAATTACAGATACCGCCACAGCAGAATTAAAGCGTTTAAGAGAAGCCCAAGGCATTCCAGACAATTTGAATTTACGAGTAGGAGTGAAAGGTGGCGGATGTTCAGGATTTTCTTACATTTTGGGCTTTGATGAAAAGACCGAAGGAGATACAGTCTATGAAATTTCAGGTTTTAATGTGATTGTCAATGCAGCTCATGGCATGTATTTGACTGGGATGGAGATAGATTATATTGATGGATTAGACAATCGTGGATTTATCTTCAATAACCCAAATGCGAAATCGACTTGTGGGTGTGGCGAATCTTTTGAAGCTTAAATTAAAAAAGTAAACTATATAAAAATGTAAAATGCCATTCGATGTGAGTCGGATGGCATTTTTTTGTTAATTATTTAATTGTTATTTATCTTCTTCTAAATAAAGATTTTTCTCATCCAAGTAGATTTATCTCATTCAAAAAATGATATGCTAAATCTTCAAGATTTATACGGTTTTGGTGATAATATGCCCGTAATACATGAGTGCAACAGCACTTCAATGGGGCATGACCCATTGCAATCCACAATACACACATATAGCCGTATCTACCAAGAGTTTATAACCAAAAGCCCACAAAAAAAAATGCCATACTCAACCCAAGTCAAGTACGGCAATATTATTTCATAAATCGAAAGCAATCATACCATCGATTACATATTCGCAATGACAGCATCACCAAATTCAGAACATTTCAACAAAGTAGCACCTTTCATCAAACGCTCAAAATCATAAGTGACAGTCTTTTTTCTAATAGCTCCACCTACACCTTTAGTAATATAAGTAGCTGCTTTTTTCCAACCCATATATCTCAACATCATTTCAGCTGATAAGATGACAGAACTTGGATTTACTTTATCCAAACCTTTATATTTTGGTGCAGTACCGTGAGTGGCTTCAAAAATGGCAACGCCAGTATCATAGTTGATATTTGCCCCAGGAGCAATTCCTATTCCACCAACTTGAGCAGCCAATGCATCAGAAATATAGTCACCGTTCAAATTCAAAGTAGCAATTACAGAATATTCTGCTGGACGGAGAATAATTTGCTGTAAAAACGCATCGGCAATAACATCTTTTACCAAAATCGCTCCACCAGCCAAAGCGGCATTTTGAGCTTTATTGGCAGCATCTTTCCCTTTATCAGCAACAATTCTATCGTATTGTGCCCAAGTCCAAACTTTATCTCCAAACTCTTTTTCTGCTAATTCATACCCCCAAGTTTTGAAAGCACCTTCCGTAAATTTCATGATATTTCCCTTGTGAACCAAAGTTACTGATGGTAATTTATTGTCAATGGCATGCTTGATAGAAGCCCTTACTAATCTCTCTGTACCTTCTTTTGAAACGGGTTTTACACCATAAGAAGAAGATTCAGGAAAACGAATGGCAGTAACACCCATCTCGTTGATTAAGAAATCTTTCATTTTATTTGCTTCTGGCGTGCCTGCCATGAATTCTATACCAGCATAAATATCCTCTGTGTTTTCACGGAAAATAATCATATTCACCGCTTTAGGATTTTTAACAGGGGATGGAACTCCTCTAAAATATTTGACAGGACGAACACAAGCATATAAATCTAATTTTTGACGTAGAGCTACGTTCAAAGATCTAAATCCACCACCAATGGGGGTGGTCAATGGCCCTTTTAATGCCACGATATGTTCATTTATGGTATCCAAAGTTTCTTGTGGCAACCATTCCCCTTTTACTTCATGTGCTTTTTCACCTGCATACACTTCTTTCCAAACAATTTTTCTATCCGATCCATATGCTTTTTCAACCGCAGCATCGATTACTTTTCTCGCTGCCGCCCAAATATCAGCACCAATACCATCTCCTTCAATAAAAGGGATGATAGGGTCTTTAGGAACTTTTAATTTTTTTCTTCTTGTTAGGGTAATCTTAGATCCACTCATAAGGAAATTTTTATATTTATAATATTTTGTAAATTAAAAAGAATGCTTCGTTTTATGAGAAGCAGCACAAATTTAAATAAAATATTGAATAAATGCTTTAATTATTGAAGATTGATAGGTTAAATTGTCAAGGCGGATATTGTTATTTTATAATTTTATACAAAATATTAACAAAAATCATTCAAATAGCCCATTTTCATAAAGTATTTTCATGTATTTTCGAGCACCCGCCTTATTCAAATGCTGATAATCTCCAAAATATTCCGTTTCTGAAATAGCTTTGGAATAATCATATACTTTATGACCTGTTTCTTGCTCAACGACTTTAATCAATCCTTTTAAATTTGTAATTTTTTGGGCAAAAGCTGGAAAATATGGATTGATTAGTAAATGTACTTTTGTACCATGCTTTTCCGCAGTAGCGATGAGTTTTTTTAGTGGAATATATAATCCCTTATCTAAATTGATGGTATAGGGTTTTTGACGTACAATTCCTGTTACCATTTCATTTGAAATCACTCTATCCAACAACCAATCGGTATCAGGTTTACGGATATGATACAAAGCCCTTTGAAAAACTTCACTATTATATCTAAATAAATGACTGACTTTTCCACCATAATAGACTTCTGTCAAAGAATCACGCATCAATGTCGAAAGTCGTGGCGAAAATGGAGTATAGGGATTGAATCCCGACATAATAATATTATTCCATCGGTCGGTCATTCCCAATTCAATCAATAATACTTTGGGAGCGTCATATTTGTCATAGTAATCTTTGATAAAAACATCTGCTAGATTTCCTGGCATTCCATTATAACTTAGATTAAACGTCTTTTTGCCCGTCAATTGCTCTATTTCAGGTTGGAAAAAGACTAAACCCCGTGAATTTCCAAGTAAAAGAATGTCAGATTCAGCAGAACCATTGTATAAACGAGTAAATCTAAATTGACTTTTGTCTAATAGGGTTTTCATCACCCATCCACCCAATCGATCTCCGATTAAGGTAACTGCAATTAGTAATATGACCCATTTAAGATTTTTCATTTTTAAAATTGAAAATATATAAACGAATTAGAACCAAATGTTCCAAAAAATGCAATTACCCAAAGTAAAATAGCCATAGACGCAATCCTAAAATAGGTATTTTTAAGTAAAAGTTGACCTAAATTATACTTGATGTCAGCAATTTCTACGATTAGTAATCCACCTATCAATAAAGTACCTTTTATTACCCAAAACTTATTGACAATACTCCCTAATCTAAAATCATTCATAGCCGTAATTCCATGGATATATTGCATAGCATTTTCAAAATTGGGAGCTCTAAAGAATATCCATGCAAAACAGGTTAGAGAATACACCACCAATATTGAAAGAGCAGTTTGAAAAGATTTTGGTATTTTAATAGCATCTAAAAAATGGCTTATGGGTTGACCAATCCACCTTTGCAAAATCAAGTAAGATCCATGTAAAAAGCCCCAAAACACAAATGTCCAACTGGCTCCATGCCACAAGCCACCGAGTAGCATCGTCACCATCAAATTCATATAATTAAAAGCTGTTTTTTGATTTTTATCATTGGTTTTCATGAAGGAAAAGCCCAAGATGGATATGACTATTGATATACCGATAATCCATTTTGACTTGGTCATAAATCCAGCAATCCCCATAAATAGTAGGATGAAAAAGTAAGACCCAAAGCTTCCCCCACGATTTCCGCCCAAGGGAATATATAAATAATCTCTCAACCAACCTGACAATGAAATATGCCATCGTGTCCAAAATTCAGAAAAACTCTTTGAAAAGTAGGGTG
>CAZOHX010000222.1:0-5330 GCA_964579315.1 uncultured Saprospiraceae bacterium | reverse complement strand
TAAAAAGATATGGAAGTTATACTTTTTTTATTTCTATTTTGAAATTTGTTTAGTGTTTTCAAAATTGAAGTTCATTCTTTCTACTCATACGATAATATTCTGTGAATGAAATCATCTTTTGACGCTCTTCGTCCCAAAGTTTATAAAACGCACATTTTAGACTAGAAAAGAAGGTCATTGAAGTGACATATTTTTGAAAAACAGGATTTTCTTTGCTGCACTTTACTAAATTATAACTTGGAATTTTATGACTTAAATGATGGATATGGTGATATCCAATATTTCCTGATAACCAATGCATTATTTTGGGCAATTTGTAATAAGAACTTCCTTGAATGGCTGATAATAAATAATCCCAATTGTTTTTCCATTGTTTATAACTGTATTCAAATTGATGTTGGATATAAAAAAACCATATAGCAATTACTCCAAAAAATACCAAAATTGGAATTTGAATCATCAAAAATAGTTTCCAACCTACCAATAATGCCACCAATGTGTAAATTCCAAGAAATAAGAAATTGTGTTGGATAAGAGAAATTTTTTCTTTTTTCCAGCCTTTTAAATTGATTAATGGTAATCGATTGTGTATGAAAATATAATAAATGGGACCAATTATAAACATGAAAATGGGTGAACGGTAAATTCTGTAGAATAATTTTTGGGTTCGGCTTAATGCTTGAAATTCTTTGACTGTCAATGTATTTATATCTCCAATATCTCTATATTCCAACTGGGCATTGTGGCTGTGATGAAACTGGTGTGTTCGTGCCCAATAAGTATATGGCAACATACTAAAAACACTGCAAACCGATCCAAGAATATTGTTGACTTTCTTATTTTTGAAAAAAGATTGATGTCCGCAATCGTGTTGTATTATGAATATTCTCACTAGAAAGAAGCCATTTAATAAGGCAAGTCCTAATGTTATCCAATAGGAAATACCAATTGTAAAATACATTAATATCCAAATAGCTAGAAAGGGTAGAAATGAGGTAATAATTTGAAAAATCGCCTTTTTCTTATTTTCTTGGTGATATTTCCTTACGATTTTGGGCCAATTTTGAAGTTCTTTTTTGATTTCGTCTATAGAATGCTGCATGATGATTTATTATTTTTATTATTTTTTCGCAAATAAAATTGGGTAACTAGGTTTTTGTGTTTACAAAATCAAGTTCACCGTTTCTTTTGAGTTCAATTAGGACAAAATTCAGTAAAAAAAACCGACTTTATTGGGATATTATTTGTTATTTTTAATTATTTAATAAAAAAAATATTTTTTATTCCTTTTTCAGCATGATTCAATTACTTTCGCATTGTACAAAATTGAGTTGCTAAAATTACTTTGATAAATCAAGAGAAATGCTCATTTGCTAAAACTAGACTTGGTTGTCTTTAGTCTTTAAATATTAAAACAATTGAATGGTAAAGAAGTTTAAAGTTATTGGTTTGATGTCAGGAAGTTCACTAGATGGCTTGGATATCGCATATTGTTCGTTTCAAGTGGATACAACAAATCCCAATCCAATTAAAAAATGGGAATTATTGCAATCAGAGACCGTTCCTTTTACGGAAATGTGGGTTTCGAGATTGGCCAATTTGCCTAATCAAACGGCATATGATTTTGTGAAAACCAATACCTATTTTAGTCACTATTGTGGTGAAATAGTCAATACTTTTATCAAAAAATATAAAATTGATGTGGATTTCATTGCCGCTCATGGACATACTATTTTTCATTATCCAGATAAGCGATTGACTGTACAAATAGGGGATGGAGCCGCATTGGCAGCCATCACAGGACTACCCGTAATCAATGATTTTCGTACACATGATATTGCTATAAATGGAGAAGGTACACCTATTGCACCCATTGCAGATGCCTATCTTTTTGCTGGTTATGATTTTTATTTAAATTTGGGTGGTATTGCCAATATTTCACAAATCACAGAAAAAGGTATAATTGCTTTTGATATTTGTCCTGCAAATCAAATTTTGAACGCTTTGTCTAGGGAATTGGGCATGGAGTATGATAAAAACGGACAAATTGCGCGAGGTGGACAGCGATTGGAATCCCTTTTTCAAACTGTAAATAAACATCCTTATTATCAAAAGCCATTTCCTAAATCTTTGGATAATAATCAAGTATTTCATATGTTCACTACTACTTTTTTAGATGCAGAGGGTAGTTGGCAAGATAAATTACATACTGCTACTATGCATATCGCACTTCAAATTGCGAATACAATTAAGCAATTAGGAACAAAAAAATCACCAACACTTTTTATTTCGGGGGGTGGTGCATTTAATCAATATTTAATTGAAAATATTCAGAAATTTATACCTGAAATTCAAATTATTATGCCTGATTCTAAAATAATCATGTTTAAAGAAGCTATCTTAATGGGGTTGATGGGGGTTTTGAGAGTGGTTAATATTCCAAATTGTTTAGCTTCTGTGACAGGAGCAGATCAAGATACGATTGGCGGAGCTATTTATCAAGGAACAAAAAAAATACTATGATAGATAAACAGGATGCAATTTTCGTAACTGGCGGAACAGGTTTTTTGGGTTCCTATCTACTTCGATATTTAGTTAGTCAAGGATATACCAATATTATTGCTTTAAAACGGGCCAATAGTCGGATGGATATGGTGAAAGATGTTGTGGATGATGTGGAATGGGTGGAAGGAGATATTTTGGATTTAGGAGTTTTAGAAGATGCTATTGCTCGTGTGGATTACATTTTTCATTGTGCTGCAATGGTTTCATTTTATCCCAAAGATGCCAAACGAATGACAAAAGTAAATGTAGAAGGTACTGCCAATGTAGTGAATGTAGCTTTAGATTTTGATATCAAAAAACTTGTGCACGTGAGCTCGATTGCCGCTGTGGGTAGGCGTAAAAAATTGGTAGAAATAGATGAAAATACGAAGTGGGAGAGTTCAGAGTATAATTCAAAATATGCTATTTCAAAATTTTTATCAGAGCAAGAAGTGTGGAGGGCAGGAGAAGAAGGGCTAAACATCGCCATCGTAAATCCATCAGTCATCATGGGCAGCGGTTTTTGGAATGAAGGTCCAGCGGCTTTCTTTAAAATGGTTTGGAATGGTTTGAAATTTTATTCAACAGGAAAAACAGGATTTGTAGATGTGAGAGATGTTGCGAAATTCATGATGTTGTTAATGGAAAGCGAAATTTCTGGTGAAAGATTTATTTTAAATAGTCAAAATCTAGCATTTAGATATGTTTTTGATACCATTGCCGAAAAATTGGATGTAAAAAAACCTTCCATAAAAGTGACACCTTTTTTGGAATCTCTATCTTGGAGAGTATTGGCAGTGCATTCCTTTTTTACAGGAAAAAAACCTGCCATTACACGTGAAACAGCTAAAAGTAGCGGTAGAATTTTCATCTATGATCATTCAAAATCTAAATCCGCGTTTGATTTCGATTATATTCCAATTGAGAAAACGATCGAAGAAAGTGCATTTCTCTTTAAAAAAGCTATAAAAAACGGTTTAAAACCTTGTTTTTTGCCGTTAAATTAAGAATAAATACCATTTGTTTTTTTCTTATCTTTTTTGTAGCATTTTTGCCTAAAATAGCTTATCTTTGTCTTGTCGATTACCTCCTAATTGATAATCCCGATATCCTATTTTACCGAACACTTACAAATTATTTTCAGAATGTAGTATTGAACGAACTATGAACAGATTAGGATACTTATTGCTATTTATTTCCATAACATTTTTTGCTTGCGATAAAAATGTGAATGAAGAGAACTCTATTGATATTGATTTAGTGAAATCAATTCGAGATCATACCCCAAATCATGATGAAAGTTATTTTATCTTTCCAAATCCAAAAATTTTATCAAGGATTCCCAATCAGGATCCTAGAAATAAATTGACTAAAGAAAAAGTCGAATTGGGAAAATTATTATACTTCGAGACAGGATTGGCTCAAAATCCCAAAAATGATATTTGTAAGGAAACTTATTCTTGTGCTTCTTGTCATGTCGTTTCAAAGGGATTTACACCAGGTGCCATGCAAGGAATTGCAGATGGGGGAATTGGTTTTGGAACAAGTGGAGAAGGACGAACTTTGATGAATTCATATGCAGCAAATGACGCAGATGTACAAGGAATACGCCCTCTAAGTATGCTCAATTTGGCATACGTTACCAATACTTTTTGGAATGGAGAATTTGGTGCCAAAGGTGTAAATATCGGAACGGAAGATGTGTGGGCACAAGAAAATGATAGAACGGAAGTGAATAAACTTGGATATGTTGGTCTTGAGTCTCAAAATATTGAAGGGCTTCCATTGCATCGAATGTTGATCAATGATAAAGTGTTAGATGAATTTGGTTATAGAGCTTATTTTGATAAGGCATTTCCTCAATGGGATGAAAGTAAGCGTTATTCTTCACAGGCAGCTGCTTTTGCAATCAGTGCTTATCTCAGAACATTGATGACTACGGATGCTCCTTTTCAAAAATTTCTGAAAGGGGATAAAGATGCTATGACTATGGCTCAAAAGAAAGGTGCTGATTTATTTTTTGGTAAAGCTAGATGTATTAATTGTCATGACGGAACTTCTTTTAATAGTATGAATTTCTATCGAATTGGTACAGCAGATATGTATGCCTCAGGTGGAATTGCAACTACACCTTATGATAAGAAAAATTTGGGTCGTGGTGGTTTTACGGGTAATGAGGATGAGTTGTACGCTTTTAAAGTTCCACAATTGTACAATGTAGGGGATTATGCTACTCTTTTTCATGGAAGTAGTAAGCGTAGTGTTCGTGAAGTAGTTGAATATAAAGTTGCAGCACGTTCAGAGAACCCTAGAGTTTCCAATGATGAATTGGCAGATTATTTTCAGCCTATAAATAATATGACTGCAACGGATATTGATAATTTGGTAGATTTCTTAGAAAATGGTCTTCGTGACCCAAATTTGACTAGATATGTACCAGAATCTGTTCTATCTGGCAATTGTTTCCCTAATAATGATGTGGTTTCTAAACAACAGATGGGCTGCGAGTAGTTTTGGTTTTTTATTGCAAAATTGTGTTAGGAAGTTTTGTATATGAATAGTAGCCGATTTCGGAAGTAGAATTTTTCAATTTATTACTAATTTTGTTGCAGACTGCAATGCTTATGCTTGCCTGCCGACAGGCAGGTTTACTACTATTTTGGCTAGTATCTATGTACTTTGTTGTTCACTTTGACATTGGTTGAAAAAATAAAATAATAAAAAACAGGTTGAAATAAGAATGGTCATAATACCTATACTTATAAATAAAAGGCTTTCGCTTTTTT
>CAZOHX010000221.1:0-5344 GCA_964579315.1 uncultured Saprospiraceae bacterium | reverse complement strand
TTCTGTTTTTCCAGTGGGTTACAATTTTGATTTGCATACAATGAGTGATTCGATAAGCGAAAAAATTAATCCTGAGCATGATAGTTTTATCTTTTGGAATGAATATTCAAGTTATTTTTTAGTAAAAAAAGATCTATTAATGCCTCTTTCTTTGGGATCATTTAGAAAGACTAAAAATAAAATAAACAACATTCTTTGACAAATCCCTTGAAATCTATTTGGAAAAGAACCAGAAATTAAGCAAAAATGCCTGAAAATTATTTAAAACCACATAAAGATTACTTTTGGCATTGGGAAGATGATGGCAATGTCATAGCAATCCCAAATGGAAGCACTATTGCTTATACTTCCTTGATTGAAGAATACCTTACAAGTTTATTGCCACAAAGATTACCGCCTTTCGGTGCGTTGTTATTGGTGCTTATTGCATTGAAACCGAATGGAAAAAAAGATTTTGAAGTAATTTTAAAATTGATAGAAAATAATAAAGATTATGGACAATCCACCGATATTAGAAAAGCTTTAAATTTCATGAAGCTCTTGGCAAATTTACCTGAAAAATATAAAGTAGGTAACGGTAAAATAGTGCTTTTAAAAACATTGTTTGAAGACTGTCATGGGATTATGTCTTTTGCTCGATCAAAAAGGATAGTTGATTTTTTTGAAGAATTACCAGAGTCTATATTTCAATATGCATCAACGATACATCGAAATCATGAGTTTCTTGCTCCCTTTCGAGTACTTTCATTATTGGGTAGGAAATTTCGAACGGTGGAAGAGTTTCTACAAAAGTTGGAAAGTTTACCAGAAGTCATTGATGATATTCTCTTGGAAGATGATATTTCTGTCGATTCAACGGATTGGATGAATGAATTACTGGAACATGAAGAGACATTTCATGTGGGAGCATTGGTGAAAACTATTTGGGCAGGTATCCATATTCCGTTCCATAATACTGTTCCTAGTCAACAATCTATGGGAGGTATTTCTGATTTGACTAATAAAGGAAATTTTGATCAATTGCTGATTTCTGAATTTGCAAATGATGATTTAGTGTTTTTATCTCGATTGGCAAATAATGAGGCTTTGTATTTGAATCGAGAATCCCCTCCGGCATCCAACAATTCAAAACGTGTTATTTTATTGGATATATCTTTGAAAAATTGGGGTACTCCAAAGATTGTTTCTTTTGCTACTATGTTGGCGATTGCCAAACATCCAAAATCGGAGATTGATTGTGATATTTATGTTTTTGGTAGCGATGCTTTAGCTATAAAGATTGATTCTGTAGATGAGATTATCAATGCACTTCAAATTGTTCAGGCATGTAGAAATGGTGCTGAAGGGTTAGCGTATTTTTTTCAAAAGACTAATCTATCCAATGCCGAAATTTTTATAATTTCAGAGAAGTCAACTTATCAGTCGAATGATATGTTCAAAGTCATTAATGAAAATAGTGCTTTAGTTGATTATTTTATACATACAGATGTAAATGGAATCATCGATATATTTAGAAATAGTAAAAGTGGAAAAAGACATCTTCAGCATCTAGAATTGCCTTTGAAAAATTTGTGGAAAAGAGAAATTTTAGAAACGAGAAAAAGACCATCTGCAAAGTGTTTTTACCCTATTTTAATCCAGAGATCCAATCGGGTGATTCATTTTTTCCCAACATCTAATGGCGAAGTATTTCAAGTTACCAAAGATGGATTTGTATTGAGATATTTCAATGGATTGGAAGAGCAAAAAAATAGGGGATGGGAAATTTTTTATGAAGGTTTAAATTTTCGTGGAAAAGAAATAGAATTAGGTTGGAACGAAAAAGGGGAGTACATTCTTTTGATATTTACACGACAAAATAAAGAAATTTGTCTTCTGAATTTAAATACGAATCATGAAATACGTTTATTTTTTGATCATTGGAAGCATGTGGATGGACCAAACTTTATTTTTAGAGAAAATCATTTTTATCATGTCAATCAATGGGGTAAATATCGAATTGATTTAGAAGGGGGGATCAGTGATTCTAATTTTTATTTTGGAAATAAATTCGTTATCAATCATAAAGAAAAATTAACTAGCATTAAAAATAAGTATCATTTAATTCAAAATATTTTTAAAAATGTTTCTAATGTTGGTATTAATGAATCGGGACAATTGATGTTTAATGTACATAAGTTACTGCTCAATCAGAATGATAAAATACGCTTAAAAACGACTCATGATTCAAGGGATTTGATACATATAGCAAAACAAACTAGCGAAAATTTATTTCTATTTGATGATGGAAGTACTGTTGAAGTGAAAGCATGTGGGTTGATTATTTTGAAAAGTAGTGATGAATTTATACCTAATATTTATATCCCTTCGATTATTGAAAGTAATTTAGCACTGGCGACAGAAAGTGAATTTGCTGGGAGTCAATTTTATTACAATGAGCCAACTTTTGAATTAGTCCTACACAATATCAAGAACAGCACTTTGTTATTAAAAAAATGGATTAGGAAAATGACGAATTATTCATTGACGGAGATAAAAATTTTATTGAGAAGTGACCCAGTTATTATTCCTTTGCATTTGAATGAAAATCAGAAGGATGACGCAAAAAAAGAATTAGATTTATGGAATATTGAATATGATTTTTCTCCGTGCTATCCAGATTTTCAACCATTAAAGATTATTTCACCGAACCAATTTTTTCATAATTATGTTCATCCGTTTATAACTACAATTCAAAATCATGAAACTTAAAATACATCCTTCAAAAAATAATCACTATCCACTGGGTGGCTTTTTGATTAAGGGAGATTCTGTACGTTTATGGTTATTGGAATTGCAGAGTTTATCATTTAAATTATCGGAGATTAGAATTTATATTATTCCTGATGTAAAGGCAAATAGTATTTGGGGGTGTTTGGTGATTCCTCATCAATTATTGACCATTGAAGATGTAGGGAAATATGAGTTATGTCAAGTAGTTTATCCTAATTTTTTCATTCCTGAAAAGTCTATTTTTTCGCCATTTATTACAGATAAGGAAAGTAAGATTCTTTTTGCCAAGGGTTTGTACTTTTTTCATCCTGAAATTGGCTTTGCGTTGCTTGAAAAGTTGAATCTAAAGGATATTATCACCTCACTGAAGCCTCTTGATAAAGCTATTTTACAACCAGAATTACCTGTATTTGTGCCCAAGGAAATTCGACAGTTTCAAATTATTCCACTTGATGATGAAGATATTTCTCATAGATTATCAGAAAATATTTTTGTAAAATCAGAAAAAATAGTGGATGAGCCTTTAGACATAATTGACAAAGCAAAGTTATCTATTTATGACAAAATATTTGATAAAGATGCTGATGAAAAAGGACAAAAGTCAAATTTGATGAAATCACTAGATAATATTTTAGGAAAAGTGGGTTTCAATTCTATTTTTGATGAAATGTTGATTGATTTTGATGATTTACAAGAGCGAAATAAGAATGAATTGGAAAAATTGATGAAATTATTGAAAGATAATCCCGACGAAGCTTTAAAATATGCTATCCCTTTGGATGAAACTGGCGTAAGTCGAGGTGGAACCACATCGGAAGGATTTACTTTATCCAAAAGATGGTTTGATTTTTCATTATTTGGAAATTCTAATTCAAAAGGTCAAGGGGCTGGAGCTAATATTAAAATGGATGATGAATTTGAAAAATTACAAAGACAGTATCATCAAACTGCTCAAGATTTTATTTATAAAAAGGAGTATGAGAAAGCAGCTTTTATTTATATGAAGTTGCTAAAAGATTATTATTTGGCAGCTCAAACACTTGAAAATGGAAAATTGTATCAAGAAGCAGCAATCGTTTATCTCAAACATGCGAAGGATAAGTCTAAAGCCGCAGAGTGTTATGAGAAAGGAAATATGATTCAAAAAGCTATTGATTTGTATATTGAACTCAAGTCTTATGAAAAAGTGGGTGACTTAAATATTTTGATTCAAAACACTGAAATGGCTAATGAATATTATGAAAAAGCAATATTTCAATTGAAAGGTTTACATAAATATGAGCGAGCAGCACTCATTTACGCTTCGAAAATAAAAAATAAAACTAAATCTCAATCGACTTTATTAGAAGGCTGGGATGCTATTCAGCGAACCAATTTGTTGAATTTATATTTTGAAAATATTGTAGATGCTAGGGAATTGAAGAAAGCTTATAATCTTGTTTATATGCAAAACGTATCAGATAAGAATAGAATAGTTTTCTTAAATGTGGTAAAAAAAGAGTATAATAAACAGAATGAGCATAAGAACGATTTGAAAGATATGGCTTATGATATTATTGCAAAAGAAGCACGAAAAAATCGATCAATAGTTTATGAATTGAAGTATTTTAATATAGATGATAAAGCAATCCTTCGAGATATTGGTCGATTTTGATGCTAGATTCTTACAGAAATAAAAATAGGTTTATGTTATAGAACAAGCCGTTTTAGAAATCCTGAAAATCAGATAATCCTGATTCAGACAAAAGAATACTATGTGGGATTCGAAATCAACGGACTAAAGTCCGTTGCCCATTAGCGGACAACGGATTTTAATCCGTTGAATATATCTGCATAGCCACATCTCAATCTTTTAGGAAATAAAAGACAAGTTCATAGCACAGAATAAGTCGCTTTAGCAAATCCTGAAAATCAGAAAATCCTGAAAATCCTGATTCAGACAAAAGAAAATAGTAAGACATAATCCTGATTCAGACAAAAGGATACTATGTGAGATGCGTAATCAACGGACTAAAGTCCGTTGCCCATTAGCGTTTAGCGAAAATACTACAAAAAATCATCTCTTCACTACGACAGGTAATATAAGGGTAGTAAAATTTTCATTTTCCCCATACATTTTGGTTACCACATAATAAACACCATCTACAAGGTGCTTTCCTTTTAAATTGTTGCCCGCAAAAACATTATTTACATTGTCATAATGCTCCGTAAACCAAACCGTCGATCCCCATCGATTGAAAACTGTAACTTCGACTACTTCAAAATCTTCAATATTTTCAAGGATTAAGATATCATTTTTACCATCGCCATTGGGTGTGATGACCCAGGTTGGATTGTCTCCTGTATCTGTAAATTTCCGAATACGCAAGAGTACATTTGCGGTATCTCTATGCCCACAGACCATATCGTAGATTTCGTAATCAAAATTAATTTCTCCATCAAAATCATCTTCGGGTGTGAGAATGATATCTCCGAGCGCATTGAGTTGAAATTGTTTTAATCCATCCAATTCGTATTTATTCAATGCGGTGATTGTCCAATCAGATAGATTTTCGATTCCGTCATTGGCAAT
>CAZOHX010000220.1:312-5350 GCA_964579315.1 uncultured Saprospiraceae bacterium | reverse complement strand
CAATTGGTAAGTCTCTATGCTCATGCCTATCAAATGACCAATGATCCAAAATACAAAGAAGTGATTGATGGAACACTCGAATTCGTAGAAAGAGAATTGATGGATAAAGTAGGTGGTTTTTATTCATCCCTAGATGCAGATAGCGATGGAGAAGAAGGAAAGTTTTACGTTTGGACGGATAGTGAAATTAATAAGCTAATTGGCAATGAAAACAATGCAACCATTTTCAAGGATTATTATAATGTGAAAAAAGGTGGTAATTGGGAAGGGAAAAATATTTTAAATGTCACCGATAGTAAGGAAAAAGTGGCTAAACGACATAATATTAGTGTTCAAGAATTAAATAGTATCCTTCAATCAAGTAAAAAAACACTTTTTGCCGCTAGAACTAAAAGAGTACGACCTGGATTAGATAATAAAATATTGACTTCTTGGAATGCCTTAATGCTTGCGGGATATGTAGATGCCTACAAAGCACTTGGAGAAGAAAAACATCTTCAAACTGCCTTAAAAAATGCTAATTTCTTAGTAAAGAATATGATTAAGAAAGACTTTCGATTAGATAGAAACTACAAAGATGGAAATTCAAAAATCAATGCCTTTTTAGATGACTATGCCCTTTTGGCAACTGCATTTATCGGATTATATGAAATCACTTTTGATGAAAAATGGCTCAAACAGGCAGAAGGATTGACAAATTATATCAACAAGCATTTCTATGACGAAGCTTCAGGAATGTACAATTATACTTCGGATATGGATCCAGCTTTAATTGCTAAAAAGAAAGTACTAACGGATAATGTCATTCCAGGTTCCAATTCTGCAACAGCAAGATTATTATACAAAATAGGTGATTTATTATATAAACCTGAGTGGGTAGAAAGAGGTAAATCTATGCTCCACAACATCGCAGATGCCATTCAAATGACGCCCCAACCCAATTTTTATTCCAATTGGTGCAATTTGTATAGTGAAGTGTTAAATCCGCCTTACGAAGTGGCCATTGTAGGAGACAACTACAAGGAATTACAACATGGATTATTGAAATCGTATTTGCCCAACGCCTTATTTTTAGGAGGAAAAGATGAAGGCACTTTGGAGTTGTTGAAAGACAAATTACAAGAAGATGAAACAATGATTTACGTATGTCAAAATAAAATATGTAAACTACCTGTTCAAAATGTTAAGGATGCACTTGAATTAATGAAATAAAAAAGCGAACTTTGTGTTTTGTGATATGGCTTTCCATGTCACAAAACATCTTGAATTTTACAATAACAATTACCCATGAGACTCATACCTCTTGTCATTTTGCTCCTTTTTAGCACTATGATTTTTGCTCAAGTTATTTACGTTACACCCAATGGCACTGGTATAGGAACAACTTGGAATACCGCCACGAATTTACAAACCGCTCTAAATCAAGCTACTTCAGGAGATGAAATTTGGATAAAAGCAGGTACATACTTTCCTACTTCGTGTAATGTATGCACAGATTCTCTAAAAATGGTAAGTTTTAATATTCCCAACGGAATTCAGGTCTATGGAGGATTTGCTGGAAATGAAACGGCAATTTCTCAAAGAGATTTTATTCAAAATAAAACTATACTAAGTGGTGATATTGATGGAGATAGTACTTTTTCGCATAATTCCTTTTCAGTTATCACCTTCAAAAATGTAGATAATACGACTCAAATTGATGGAGTAATCATCACCATGGGCAATCCCACCGATAATTCAACAGGATATGGAAACAAAACCAATAGTGGTGCAGCGATATACAACGATGGAAGCGGAGCAAACAATGAATCCAATCCAATAATTAATAATTGTATTTTTGAAAATAATCAATGTGCTGCAGAAGGAGCTGCTATTTTTAATAATGCAACACAAGGCGGTCATTCCAATACTATCATCAAAAATTGTTCTTTTAGTAACAACTCAGCCAATGTAGGTGGTGGAGCAATTTACAATCGCTGTGATAATAATGGCACGATGGATATTACCATAAAAAATTGTAATTTTGATAGCAATCAAAGTTTAGGAGATGGTGGAGCAGTCGTCAGTTCTGCCCAAATTGATGGCGATGGAACAACCTCTATTATTAATTGTACTTTTACTCAAAATATTGGACATGGAAAAGGTGGAGCGGTTGACAACATAGGACGACAAGGCTCTATTTTTAGTACCATCACAGATACAGAATTTAGTGGAAATATGGGTGGTCTTGGAGGAGCAGTGATGAATGACGGAGCCGATGGAATCGCCAACGGTATGTTAAAAAATTGTAATTTTTCAGCCAATTTAGCAACGGGAGCAGGAGCCGCACTTTACAATTCAGGAGAAACCAATGGCATCTCTAGTCCTACCGTCTATAATTGTAATTTTATAAATAATCACTCCAATGGATCAGGAGGTTGTATTTTTAATAATGCCATTTCTGGAGTTAGTAATCCCATATATACCAACTGTACTATGGCCCACAATATCGCAGATGACTATGGAGCAGGAATGTATAGTATTGGGAAAAGTGGACAATGTAATCCCACCGTAACCAATTGCCTATTTTATGCCAATGATGCCTATTCCGCAGGAGGAATGTATAATTTAGGATCTATAAATGGAGATTGTAGCCCAATTATTACCAATTGTACGTTTTATGGAAATACTGCTATTATTGGTGGTGGAATCTATTGTAATGCATCGGATAGTACAGGACATGCTAGTGCAAAAATTACCAATTGTATCATCTGGGGCAATTTTGCTCCAACAGGTAGAGTGATGAGAAATATTTATGGTACTCCCGTTTTGAAAAATACACTTATTGATGTAGATATTTGTGATGAACTCAATAGCGGCGTGGGTGCAAATGTTACTTGTGGAGCAGGTATCATCTATAATCAAGATCCATTATTCGTGTCTTCTGCCAATAATGAATTTCATCTTATGGCAGGATCTCCTGCCATTGATGTCGGTGACAATAGCACCATCTCAAATTTAGGAATTTTAGTAGATAGAGATAGTTTACAACGAATTTTTAATGGACAAGTTGATTTAGGTTGTTATGAAGTAAACTCTAATGTCACTATTCCGCCTACCATCATTACACAGCCTACGGATTTAGAAGTTTGTGAAGGAGGCGAAGCCTTTTTCACTATTCTCGCATCAGGTACGCCTCCCCTAATTTACCAATGGTATAAAAATAATATAGCCTTGCCGACTGCCACATCGAAAAGTCTGCTTCTTCAAAATCTAAATACAACAGATATTGGGGGTTATAAATGTATCATCGAAGGTCCTAATGGAGATAAAGATACAAGTGATATTGCCCAACTCAATGTATTAGAAAATTTATTGGTACAAGTCAGTATTGATGCATCCACTACTTCCATTTGTGGTGGAGATCCCGTGATTTTCACAGCAACGACAAGTAATGAAGGCAGCTCTCCATATTTTGAATGGAAAGTCAACGGACAAAATGTTCAAACAGGAAATAATCCAATATTAGAAACCAATACCTTATCAGGTGGAGATAGTATTATCATAAGTTTATTATCATCCGAATCTTGTACCATTTATAATCCTGCTACTTCCAATATTATTGTAATGAGTGGAAGTACCAATAGTGTAACTCCAAGTATTCAAATACAAGCCAATGATTTAAATATTTGTAGCGGTCAAAGTATAGAATGTACTTCAACCATAGAAAATGGGGGTTCAAATCCAACTTTTGCATGGAAAGTCAATGGTATTTTAAAAGGAACTTCCCCCAATATCACTTTAAATAATTTAAACGATTTGGATGTAATATCTTGTACATTGACATCCAATGCAACTTGTGTCACCAATGCCACAGCTGAGTCCAATGAATTGCAAGTACATAGCAACATGGGAAGTACACCAACCATATCCATTGCATCAGCGACATCATTTTGTCAAGGAGAAACCATAGAAGTATCTAGTAATATTACAAATGGTGGATCACAGCCCCTTTATAAATGGTATATCAATGACAATTTAACCAATATTACAACTTCCACATTTACAAGTAATACACTACAAGACGGAGATGCACTTTACTGTATTTTACTATCAAATGATCCTTGTACGACAAGCCAAATGGTTGCATCCAATACGCTTATCTTTTCCGTGGATGATGCAGTTGATCCTACCATTGTAATATCCGCTGATAAAACAGTATCATGCAATGGAGAAGCAATCACCTTTACGGCAATTACCACGCATGAGGGCAATAATCCCATTTACAAATGGTTTGTCAATGGAGTAAGTCAAGTAGGGAATCAACCGAGTATATCATTCACCAATTTAGTAGATAATTCCATTGTATTTTGTCGATTAATATCATCCTTACCGTGTGCTACAGGAAATGTAAATTCTAATAATATTCTAATTAATGCATCTGGAAATGTAGTACCTAGTATTTCTATTTCTCCATCTACCACAAGCATATGTGCAGGAGATACGGTGCATTTCACTACTACTGTATTAAACGAAGGAGACGCACCAACCTATATTTGGTATAAAAATGACCTTATCATACCCAATGAAAATGAAGCTAATTTTAGTACATCTGACATTTCTGAAAATGACATAATCTCTTGTAAATTGATCAGTTCAAATCCATGTGTAAGTCTATCAGAAATAATATCTAATAAAGTGAGTATAAATATCACTCCTTTAGTTACACCTGAAATCAAGCTCATCAAACCCGACAACTACTGTGAAGGAAATTTCATACAAATTAATACAATAGTTAAAAATAGTGGGAATCAACCAAAATTTACTTGGATACTAAATAATGAAATCCAAGATGAAAAAACATCCACTTTTAGTATAGAAAAAGTTCAAAAAAGTGATCAATTATATGCAATATTAACTTCAAATTTGACATGTACTACCTCAAATATCAGCACATCAGAAACAATATCCTTTAATGATGCAAAATCTACCATGGCAACCATAATGATTGACCATTCTCCAATATTTTGTGAATCAGATACCATCAATTTTGAAGCGA
>CAZOHX010000220.1:0-302 GCA_964579315.1 uncultured Saprospiraceae bacterium | reverse complement strand
ATAAATGGTATAAAAATGGGCAAAATGTATCCAATTCAAAAAGTTATTTTTCTGATAATTTAACCAATGGAGATGAAATATATTGCAAATTGATATCCAATGCGGATTGTATTCAAAATCCAATAGAGTTTTCAGATACTATCGTAATTGATTTGACACAAAAAATTCCAACGAGTGTAGCACTTGCCACTAATTTTGCAGAAATTTGTCCAAACGACACCTTATTATGTATTGCTACGGCAACAAATGGAGGTACAAAGCCTGTTTTCAACTGGTATGTCAATGATACCCTACAATCTTTT
>CAZOHX010000219.1:0-5372 GCA_964579315.1 uncultured Saprospiraceae bacterium | reverse complement strand
TAAATGCCATTTTTAAGAAGATTCAAATAACCCAATAACCTGTAACCCAATAACCTGTAACCCAATAACCCAATAACCTTATAGACTATTCCATCATTATTTTTGTTTCAAGCAACTCATTAATCATCCATTGTCTAGCATTTTGTTGGATAGCCTCCTTGATAGAAAGATTGATATTTGCTTCAGCCATTTTCAATTTATTTTTTTTAAAATAGAGTTTAGCAAGATTTTCTAAAGCTTTGAAATTATGGGGTTCTTGATGGAATATTTTATCCAAAAGAGAATTGGCTTTTTCAAAATTTTCATCTTCTATAAATTGGGCTACAATTTGGTTATTCATTTCAATACCCGCTGAAATTGAATTTTTCCAAAGTAGTTCACGTACTTGATGGAGTCTCTTGGGTTTAGATTTGAGCATATAATTGGTATTTGCAATAATTCCAGATGGAAATTTAAATATCTGACTAAATGTTGATTTTTGTAGCTCAAAGTAATTTTTTACATCATTTACATTACTAAAATATTCTTTTTCAACTTTCCAAGGTTTAAAAATATCTTGTAATGCCCACTGATAAGCTTTATTTCCAGTAGAATTATGATTTTCATCTGGAAATTGTTTGAATCGATAATTTTTTGAAGTGTTTTTAATCAGTTTTAAATATCTTTTCACCCCCATTCCTTTCTCATCCGCTAAGGAAAAATAGATACTTGCATCAAGTATTTTATGAGTATATTTCTTTTTGAAAATAGTTTCCATAGCATTGTCGCTCCACCAAAGTGCGGGACTAATCGCAATATAATGGTTAAATAAATGCGGATTTTTTAAAGCAGTATAGCTTACAAATATTCCACCCACAGAATGTCCTGCAAGAATTTTGTATCCATTGGATTTAAAATTGCAATCCACAAAGGGAATCAGCTCATTTTGAATGAAATCAATGACCCTGTCGGCATTTCCAGCATCTTTTATATTAGGAAAATTAGGTTTACAGTTTTTTCGATAAGTATTTGTGCCTTTGCCAGAGATAGCGACAAGAATCATTTCAGGAATATCTTCACTTATTCCTCCCCAAAGTTCGAGAAGACCTGCAACATATTGGAAATTATAATCCCCGTCCAAAATATACAGTACAGGAAATTTCTCATTGGCTTTGAAAAAATAGGATGGAGGATAATAAACAGAAATTGCTCTTTCATCATTGAGTACTTTGGATGAGACTGAAAATCTTTCTCCAATCGATATTTTATTTTGAGAAAAAAGGCATTGAGTTATAAGGATTGCGAAAAATAGGACAATTGATTTTTTCATAAGCATAATTATATATTGTAACAAATAGGACATCGTTTCAAAACAACCAAAACGATTTTACAAAACAAATTTATACTTATTATGAAAGAGCAAAGTCATCTAAGACGGGGTAAATAACCCGTAAAATCACATGAAAAAACCAATAAATAGGTGTGGATTAGTTTATAGGTGCTATTTTCAAATCTACTTGTCTGCTGACCGCAGGAAGGTCGTAAAACGATGGCTTAGCCGTTGGGTGTAGGATATTATTTATAACAAAAAAAGGCTATCGTTTTGAGACGATAGCCTTTTTGTTTGATAATTTTCACAAATCTTATTCAGACGCAAAATCTAATAAGAATGAAAATCTCAATGTATTTTTCAATGGATTTATGGTATTTCCTGTTGGTGCTAAGTAGGAAAAGTTCAATCCAAAAATATTATATTTTAATCCTAAACCTGCCGTAAAATATTTTCTGTTTCCTTTGAATTTATCTTCATGGAAATATCCAGCACGAATTGCGAATTGATCAGCATACCAATATTCAACTCCTGCAGAAAAGGTAAATTCTCGCATTTCTTCTTTAAAACTTTGTGCATCTCCAAAAGACTTGAATATACCTTTCACTGGCCCGTAAGTTCTCCATTCATAAACGCCATTTACCTTGCAACTATCATCTGAACAAGGCGTTGGCACCATTAATTTATTCACATCCAAAGTAAAGGTAATTTTATTATAATCGTCAATTTCCATTTCATACGCAGCTCCTAATCCTAGATTAGTAGGTAGGTAATCCTTAATTTTATCTTTGGTATAGGATATTTTGGATCCTACATTTGTGATGGAAGTTGCCAATGTCAAATTAGCATCATTGTTTAATTTAGTCATATATGTCAATCCAATATCAGCCGCTCCTGCATGCCCTGCGAAAATCTCGTTGCCATTGACTTCGTTGCCAGCAGCTAGATTAGAATAAATATATTTTCCTGCTAAAGAAACGGATAATTTATCGGATAATTTTCTTGAATAGGCCAATGCTAGTTCAAATTCATTTGGACTTCCAGTGCCTAAAGATTGACCATCTGCTGTAGTAAAGGGAATATCTCCAAGTGAAAAATATCTCAAGCTACCACCTACGGCTTGTAAATCATCTAATTTTTTATAACCAGATAAATAGGCTAGAAAAACATCATTGACAATAGCCGATAACCAAGGTGTGTAATTTACAGAAACTCCAACATTCTCTTCCGCAAATGCTAATTTTGAAGGATTAAAATGCATGGCATTGGCATCAGGTGAAATTGCGATACCAGCATCTCCCATACCACCAGATCTTGCATCAGGACCAATTCTTAAAAATGGTACTGCTGTTACAATTGTATTGGGAATACATTCTCCTTCAACCCCTATGTAACACCCTTTTGATGGGTTGTAAATTTGAGCAGAAACTACATTTACAAAGCTTATAATTGTAAATAATATTCCAAAATGTTTTACAAAATTTTTATTCATCATTCTCTTTTTTAAAAATATTAAAAGCGTAATATTTATATAATAAATCAATAATACTAAACTCTAAAGTTGTGGCAAATGTAAGTAAATTTTAAATAACCACGCACAAATAAAGACTTTGAACCTTTAAAACATACAAATATATTGTAATTTATTGTATAAATGAACTAGTCAATCTATGTGGCAAAAAATATGCCTTATTTTATTAATTTGAAAGTCAGGTAATTAGGATAGGGGACAAGTTGTAAAAAAAACTAATTTGTTTTTGAATTACTGTCCTTATCCTAAACGCCAAGAAATTAGTATTATTTTATTAATTTCAATTTTTAATAAAATAATTTGGATTATTTTAAAATCACTAATTTCTCAAAATCACTTTCTGTACTTTTTTGCTTTCCATTTTCATCCACACCAATCTTTACTTTGTATAAATAGACACCTCTTGCCAACGGACTTCCAAACTCATCATCTCCATTCCAAGCTATATCATCAATTCTATAGGAATCACTTACAACGTCTTTTTCAAGGGTCTTTACTAATTTTCCGCTGACGGAAAAAATTCTTATTTGTACTTTGACCAATTGCCCTGGATAATTATGTTCAAATTGAAAATTGGTATTTGTAGTAAAAGGATTTGGATAGTTAAGCACATGTTCGAGTGCCATTTTTTCTGAATTTGCGACTACAAATTCTGTATATCCTTCTCCTGAATTATTGGCAATATCCCAAGCTGTTATTTTAATTTTGTGTCTTCCTGGTGCAATATCAAAAAGTGGAAATTTTACTACTCCAGCCGTATTGTCATCAATTTTGCCTGTATAAAAGTCATTTAATTGATAAATTTCTCTAGTATTATCATCTAAAATACCTGTGAGATTGTGTCCTATGGCAGCTCCTGTTAGGTTAATTCCAAAATCATCTTTTAATTTTACAAATAAGATTGGATTTTCATCCGTAACACCGCCATAAACAAAATTTTCATCTTGAATAAAAACTTCTACCGTAGGAGGTTGATCATCAATAGTTGCATCTTTATTGGCTCCACCTACCATGAAATTGGTAAATACACCTGTCGCATCCATTAAGTCCTTTGTCCATGCATAGTAACTTATCTTTCCATTGCCATAGGTGTAATTAATATCTTTGGGTACGATAAATTCACATTTGAATTTTCCGTTTTTAGCAGAAACTAAACCATTGAAAATTATATTTTTTTGAAGTTTAAATGGTTTAACATCTGATTTTGGATCTTGACCCAATGTTTTTAATTGTGCAGGTTTATCAAAAACAGTTACAGCTACTTTTCCATTAAAATTGGTTAATAACTGTCCTTTATTTTGTATTTCCCCTTCTAAAACAACCTTGTCAAATGCTCCAATGGAATCAATGACGGTTGGATTATGACCATTAAAAGATGTTGTAACCACATCATATTCAGGAAATGCAAGTCGCATAGAAGGATCTCCTATTAATAAAAATTTTCGTGAATTATCTCGATCAGTTGTATTCTTGGCAATTCTAAGTATATCTCCAATTCTCAAATGATGACCTTGAGAATCTTTTTCGAAAATTCTTTTAAAAACGGCTTTAGTCAAGGCTTCATTGCTACTTGCAAAAACGGCTCTTACGGTTGTAAATAGTCCAATTCCACCCCCATTTTTATTTTGAAGAATCCTTTCTCCAGGGGAAACAATGGTGTAATCATCAAAACTTGTGAATGAACAAGTAGCAGTGATAAACAAAGGCATATTTTGCTTATTTTTCCAACCATCTATGTCCTTTAGTCTTAATACTCGCTCTTGTGCCCATCCTGTGGGTCCACCATGTCCCATGTAATTAACTGTTAGTGCACCTTTAAAGATATTTTTATTAATAGAAGTAGTTGCATCTGGAAATTTTTCACCTCCAGAAGTCGATATTTGTTTAAAGGCGTCAAAATAAATCTTTTCTTCATTGATAAATTTTTGAGTTGTATCAATTTTTACTGCGATTTGTTCTACGGGATTGATATGCAAGTTATTATCTTCATCATCTGCAACAAAAATCATTCTGTTTCTCCAATTTCCAAAGGAATCATAGTCTAAATCATATGAAATTAGTTTATCAATAATGGTTTTTGCTTCTTGTGGTGTTGATGCTGTCAATCGACCAACAGAAACATCCAATGCTCCATGAAGTACATCTGAATTACCAGGAATCTTATCACCTTCGCCTTCACTTATCAAACCATAAAAATCATCTGATGGAAAGGAATATAAAGGATAAAAGGAATCTGTTTCAAATACGGGTATGAAGTTTCTAGGATTAGCAGATTTATATATGTTTCTAAAATCAAATGAGCCATCGCCAAAAAGCAATACATAATTAAAATCTAAATTTCTATCAGCAATCATTTTTATAAAATCTCTAATTGCAGTGGGTTCTTTACGCCCAGAGCCAAATTCATTATAAATTTGATTAACATTGACCACTTCGACGGTCAACTGATCATGATCTCTTCTATGTTGTGCCAAACGACTGGCCTCTGCTTCAAATAGGTTAGGGGTAATAATGACCATATTCATATCTTCT
>CAZOHX010000218.1:0-5396 GCA_964579315.1 uncultured Saprospiraceae bacterium | reverse complement strand
ATCTTTGAAAACTGGGATGAAATCTTTGACAAACTCTGCTCTTTGTGTATAAATGTACTCTGCATGGGGCTCCATTTGAGTATTGTAGGCCTTGATAAGTGACACATCAAAATTTCGATACTCCGCAAATGATTTTAGTGCTGCATTTCGTTGTTTGAGCAACTTATTGTATTGTAGCAACGCATTCAAATATCGAATATCTAATTGTGCAAGCGTATTATCTATAAATTTTCGGCGGACTTCACTGCCTTCTCGCACTAAAAATGAATCATCGGGGATAATCATCACCACGGGTAATTTTCCTACGTGATCGGATAGTTTATCATAGGCTTTATTCTGAAATTCAAAGGTTTTACTTGTTCCTGGAATTACTTTGGCGGTATAAGAAATCGCTTTATCATTGATATGGTACTCCCCATGTACTCGAATGAATTCTGAATTATGTCGTTTGATTTGTTTATCTAAAACAGGAAAATTACTCTTGGTCATGGAGAGATAATAAATCGCATCTAGGAGGTTGGTTTTTCCCATTCCGTTTTGACCAACGATACAATTTAGTTTCTGAGCAAACTCGAAGTTTTCAGATTCATAATTTTTAAAATTGACTAATTGTAGCGTTTTTATGTGCATTTTTGATGATAAAAATAAAAAATCTATTAAAATTGTGCATTCAAAACAGGGGTCAATTTGTCTTTTATGGCTTTTGAAGCATCTTTGACTTCTTCTACTCCAGAAAAAGCGGCAACAATTACCCCTTTTCTATCAATGACAAAGGTAGTAGGAAATCCCCAATTCATCTTAAATTTTTCAATAATTAAATCGTGTCCATTATCTAATTGTGTAAATTTCCATGGATGTTTTTTTAAAAATTTTTGAATTTTCGTTTTATTTTCCCATCCGATAGCGATATAATTTATCTTTTTTGTACCGTATTTATTGTAAATTTCATCCAAACCTGGCATTTCTGCGATACATGGAGGGCAATGGGTTGACCAAAAATTGATAATGGTAATTTTCCCTTTTAAATTTGTGTTTGAAATGGGTTTTTCTTGCAAAGATTTAGTCTGAAAAATGGGTAAATCGGCTCCAATCATACATTCTGAATTGGGGGTATAAAACGCATGAGGATTTGCCTTCTTTTTAGCATCTAAATCTTGTTCACAACGAGAAAGAGCAACTTCGTATGGAATGGACGCTTTTTGAATGTGATTACAGGTTGAAATGGATAAAAATATGAGGAAAAATAGTTTCATAGCATAAAATAAGTATAGTTGATACAACAATTGCAGTAAAATAGGATTGCCCCTAATTTGTGACAAACTCAAATGATTGAATGCTCTTACTGATTACTTGTATTCTAAATTAGAAAATCATTTAATCGTTTCGATATCCACCATCCGATTTTCAATTTCATGCACCAATTCAATAAAGCGTTTTTCACGTTTAATTTCACGCCCCCGACTAAAAGGTAAATCCACTTTGATATGTTCGACAAAATGAGATGGAGCAGATTTTAAAATATAAATATCATCTCCAAGATAGACCGCTTCAGAAATATCATGGGTTACAAATACGATGGTTGGATGAAATTTATTCCAAATATCAAGCAATAAATCCTGCATTTGCAGACGAGTTTTTACATCAAGTGCCCCAAATGGCTCATCCATCAATAAAATTTCAGAATTTGCCAAAAGACTACGCCCAATAGCTACACGCTGCAATTGGCCCCCAGAAAGTGTAGGATACTGTGCAAATTTGTGCTCATGTCCTTTCAATCCCATCATTTCAATCATTTCCATTGCCTTTTTATCTCTTTCTTCTTTCGAGATGCCTTGATATTTTAGAGCTAAACCGACATTTTCTAAAACGGTCATCCAAGGCAAAGATGAATATTGTTGAAAGACCATACTTACCCGATTGTTTTCATCTACGGGTTTGTCATTTACTTGCACGCTACCTTCTGTTGGCTTTTGCAAACCTGCGATATAACGTAAAAGAGTCGATTTTCCACTACCTGACATTCCCATTATCACTACAAATTGTCCTTGATTGGGTTTGTCTTCGACGATAAAATCAAGATTTTTGATAATCCAATTTTCACCATGATCATAACTTTGACCAATTCCCCGAAGTTCTATTATATTTCTCTGATTCTTATTGTCTTTAAAATCTATCATTATTTATTGGTTATGCGTTATAGATTATTTTCCTGGCAAATTATCTTCTAGCCCGTCCCAAAAAAGGATTTCCAAATCAATGGCACGTTTTGCTCCTGCTTTGATGATAAATTTATTTTCTACTGTTTTCGCCCACGGTCTCATTGCATCCACCATTTCAGAATAGTGCTCCTCATCTAAATTAATGTGAATAGTCCAAAATTCATAATCCTTTGGAGTCAGAAAATCATAGGTTTTCAATCCTTTTTCAATAATAGAATACTCGTCAGAAGTAAAATATTCCGTTCCTGGACCCAATGCTCCCAAACTCTCCAAAAAATGACCATCTTTGCAAAGATTGATTAGATTTTCAACACAAATCCGAGTAGTTGGCAAAGGTTCTGCATGATCTATTTCTTCTTGTGTCATGCCTACAGACTTGGCAAAATTATTGAAAAGCGTACGATGAGATTGAGCGATAACTCCGCTGCCATGTTCTTCCCACATATTTTCCATAATCGGAAAACGAGTTTTATCATCAGGAATATTAGCGGCGGCTGCTGCCAAAAATCTTGGAAAATATTGACAATACACACTGTACTGAGTAGCAAAATATTTCAATTGTTTTTTATCCAACCAACCATCTTCCAATCTTTTTAAAAAAGGATGATTCAATATGCGATCAATCCGTGGCCCAAGTTGATTTTCTAAATCTTTAAAAAAGTCCATTATGCAGTAATTGTTTGTTTTTTTGTAAAAAATGGCTTAATCTGATAAAATAGAAGTACAAAGTAAAGACCATGAATATAATTAACAGTATCTCCAAAGAGATATGTCAAAATAGGTGCTCCATCAATTACGAAATTTTCAGTAAACTCATTCACAAATAAGAAAAAATACAAACCTATAAAAGTCCAACCCAAAATGGTCATGGCGAAATTCAACATTGTTCTCAATCCTGAGATTGCCTTTGCTTTTTTCTTATATTTATATTTTGCTACATTCTTGTAAGGAAAAAACTTTTTATCCAAATAGGAAAATAGTTTATCTTGTAGCATACCTATTATAATAATGATGATCAACAAAGCAAATGTCTTATCTACTTTACCCTGCCTAATCCCTGCACGCCATATCACCGCACCGATTCCACCACCAGAACCCAAACTCTCCGCTATAATAATGTAAGTCCAAGAAATAGCCGTCAAAACCCGAATATCATCTGACAATCGTGACAAAACAGATGGAAAATACACGGATCTTATCGTTTGCCAATCCGTTGCACCTAAAGTATAAACCGTTTTTAAATAGACATCTTTTACTTCATCTATTCTTTGTACTACTACGGGCAGTAAATAAATCAATATACCAAAAGCCAAAAAATGTACTTTCATTGAAGTACCTAGACCAAACCAAATGATGAATAATCCAGTCACCGCAGTCAATGGTACATATCGAATAGCATCCACTTGACCTTGAAAAGTTCCTCTAAAAAATGGAAATAAACCAATTAAAAATCCAATGGGTAAGGCGATAGCAATAGCTTCCACATAGCCAGCGACATTCAATCCAATAGATCTGAAAACGTTTTTCACCAAATTGTTTTCTTCAAAAAGAGATTGATAAGACGAGAGTACTTCACGGGGTTTCGGTAATATACCATGTGCGATAAAAGGCCCACTCTTTTTTACGTCTGAATATTTAAAATCTAGCGTATTGCCGTTTTCAAGTATTCCTTTATATCGAATGGTATCAATATCTGTACTATCCACTTCTGAGATGGTCACATCTACCATTTCAACGTGGTCGCCCTTAGATAGTCTAACTTTAACGACTTCATCTTTCTCAAATTTCGTACTAGCTCCCATTGTCAATAAAAACCAAATCAACAATACAAATAAAACACCACCAATACCCAAAATAATACTTTGAATATTGGAAAGTGAACCTCTTAGTTTAAATAACGACATATTATTATTTGAATTTGGAATGTAGAATTGGGAATGTAGAATTAGGAATTAGGAATTAGGAATTTTCAAATTGTTTATAATTCCCAATTCCTAATGCTCAATTCCTAATCAATTTACCCTGCCACCAATTGAAAATCAGTTCTTCTATTCTTCGCCTTACAAGCTGGCGTGGAGTTGGATTCACATCCTCGTACTGGCTTGTCGGGTCCATTTCCTACAATGATAAATCGGTTTGGATTCATATTGTATTGCTCTTGAAGATATTTAGCCACAGACTGAGCTCTTTTCAATGACAATTTTTTGTTCATTGCTTTATTTCCTACATTATCCGTATTTCCTTCGACACGAATTCTAGTATTTGCGTAAGATTTTGCAATTTCTGAAAATTGAAGGTCGATAATTGTTTTTGCATTTTCATCCAATTTATACACACCTGTTGGAAAACTGATGGTAACGGGCTTGGTAGAAATTTCGGGCTTATACTTATCCATTTTGGTAGCAGGTTTAAAATCCTTGCTTCCTTCTGCCATATGAGCCTTTCCATTTAAGTTGGCATTTTGAGCACCATAAGGCCAAGCCAATTGTCGCCAAGATGGTCGTTTTTTAGGAGCTTGTCCAATTTGAGCAAAGATATTTCCCATTTTGGTATATAAACGCTCTCCAGTCATACCCTTATAATTGACATTCAATCCAAAGAAATTTAAGTTGTCTCCATGATTGGTTAAACGTACATTGTCAATCATTCCTTCTGCATCTGCTTTGGGCAATCCTGTTACTTCAGAAAGGATTTTCACTGCTTTTGCTTTATTGGACGGAACTGCATTAATCTCCGCAGCACCTTTCATCCATCCTTCATAAAATTTTGCCAATTGCTCTTTATGTGATCGAGCATATGCCCCTTTTACCATAAAAATATCTGCAATAATGTTAGATGCTTCCCTTGTAGATTGGAGTACTTTCGAGCCAGGAACTTCTCTCACACAAACCAAATCATCTGGACTCCAAACCACTGCAGCTGCTACCTTCCCCCCTTTAAACGCACTAGCTGCATCGGTAGGCAAAGGTACTTCTACGGGGTCAATATCCTTTAGGGTCATACCTGCGGATTCCAACATACTTACCAAAAAGGTAACCGAAGGGGTAAATCCTGCATAGGCCACTTTTTTACCACGCAAATCATTCACAGATTTGATGCCTCTTGCTACTACAACGGCATCTCCCCCTCTTGACCAATCGCATTGTAATAAGACTTTAGGGTCATGAGGAGCCAATC
>CAZOHX010000217.1:0-5401 GCA_964579315.1 uncultured Saprospiraceae bacterium | reverse complement strand
CCGTAAAATAAAAATGATTAAGGGGAATCCCCCGAATATTCAAGAGATATTGCTCAATTCGTTTTATGGTTTTCTTTTGGGATTTAAGGGTTGGTATATTTATCAAAATTTTGCCATTTTTAAGGATAATCCTGCAAAAACTGTATTCTCTTTGAATGGCAATTGGTTGGTCGGTTTTATCGTTGCAATTATCTTTGGTGCATTAATTTATTGGGAAAAGGAACGGGCTAAATTGGAAAAGCCCATTATTTATACTGCTAATGTGTATCCGAGCAATTTGATTGGCGAAATTACTATCATTGCAGGAGTTACTGGTGTTATTGGGGCAAAGTTGTTTGCAGTCATTGAGAATCTTCCTGCTTTTTTTCAAGATCCATTGGGTACTTTTATTTCAGGTAGTGGATTGGCGATTTATGGTGGATTAATTGGAGGTTTTTTGGGCGTTTTTATTTATTTGAAACGAAAAAATATTCCTACTATACATGTTATGGATGCTATTGCACCAGCCATGATTATTGGATATGGAGTGGGGCGTATTGGTTGTCAATTGGCAGGTGACGGAGATTGGGGAATCGTGGCAAGTGCTATGCCCGATGGGTGGATTTTTCCAGATTGGTTATGGTCTTATGATTATCCACATAATGTAAATCATGCAGGCATCCCCATAGATGGTTGTACTTGGAAATATTGTCATAAGTTGGCAGAAAAAGTATATCCTACTCCGATTTATGAAATCATTATGTCTATGGGCATTGGTGCTTTTTTATGGTCTATACGAAAGCGAATCAAAATAGCAGGTATGTTATTTTTTATTTATTTATTTTTGAATGGCTTAGAAAGATTTTTTATTGAGAAAATACGTGTCAATATTAAATATGAAGCTTTTGGAATACACTATACTCAAGCAGAGTTTATTGCTGTTATTTTAATGATTATTGGTGTTGTTGGGATTTTTTATCTTCGAAAAAAGGGGACGCTTATTTTATCCTAATAATTTATGCAAATTGTTGCGAACTTCTTGGCTGGCAATGTAATAAAAATGTTTATTTATTTTTGAGAGTAAATTTTGCTCATTTTTTACGCCAGTACAATTCAATATTGTGAAATTTGGTGCATTTATCTTTGTTTTTGGCTTTTGACCCAATCTATTTTTACCATTCAACATACTTGATGCCAAGAGAATTTTGTCTTTTTGATGTGTCAAAATAATTATTTGGCTAGCGATGGCTCTATATTTGGAAATATTTTCTTGAAATTCAATTACACTAATATCTGGGGCAGATAGTATCAGATTTGAGATGATTTTAGATTTTAAAATCCCCGTTTTCATACTTTCCAAAAAAAGTTTGTTTCCCATAGAATGACACATTACTTGTATCTGGTTTTTTTCTAAATTATATAACTTTTCAAGGAGATGAGCTAATCCTTTTTTGGTTTTCTCAATTATTTTGAAAGTTTTGTAATAATCCAATGTTTTGGCATCCCAAATGATATGAATGACACCATCTGATGAAGCATTTTTATCTTTTAAGAAATTATCAAAACCAATGACTGTTCTTTTGGTTACTCCTTTTGTTGCGGAATAATATCCATGAATATAAAATAAGGGCGTTTTTGAGTGGTTCCAGATGCTTTTTATTTCTGAATAATTACAAATGTTTTTTTGAATGTATTTTTTTTGAATTTTGTTTGATACAGATATGCTGAAATTTCCAATATTGAGTCGGCCACTATTCGAATCAATTTCTATAAAATACTGATGCTGTATTTCTTTTTTCATAATATTTTTTTACTCTACTTTATGAGAATATATTTTCCTTTTTTCTTGCAAATTAGATTTTTCATCCGACTTATCTATTCATTTATATAAAAAACTATTGATAAATGATAAGTTTTTCTAATTTCGACATAAAATTAAAAAATATGAAACGAGTTATATTGCTCTTTACCTTTTTTTGCTCCATTTTTTTATCTAATTTTAATTTTGGACAAACGTCTTGGAGTTTAAAAAAGTGTATAAATCATGCCTTAGAAAATAGTATCGCTGTCAAACAATCTACCTTGCAAGTGGAGAATGCTGAATTGACCCACGAGTCAAATAAATTTAGTCGTTTGCCAAGTTTAAATGCTTCAAGCTCGTTTGGCATACAGTTTGGAAAATCTATTGATCCTACTACCAATACTTTTGAATTGAAAAACACTGGTTATAATACTATTGGATTGAGTGCTGGGGCTACCCTTTACAATGGGGGTAGGATAAATAACAGTATTAAACAAAGTAAATATACCATGAAAGCTGCTCAATCAGATGAACGTCAAGTAAAAAATGACATCGCACTACAAGTAGCAAGTGCATATTTGGGGATTCTTATGTCTGAAGAGCAACTTGAAAATGCAAAACAACGACTGACTCTTACTCAAAAACAGTTGGAGAAAACTTTGAAAATGATCAAAGTGGGAACTTTGCCCGAAAATGATAAATTGGATATACTCTCAAAAATTGCAATGGATGAACAGACTATTGTAAACCGAGAAAATGATGTAGAAAGAAATTATTTCGCAATGAAACAATTACTTTTATTAGATCCTGATTTTGATTTCATCATTGAAAAACCCAAGGAGAATGAACAAATTGATGTACAAAAAATGCCATCTTTTAAAAGTCTTTTTCAACGGGCCACTCAAAATCAAGCGTTTATTGAAGCGGGAAATCTGAGAATTAAAGCCGCTGAATTAGGTGTGAAAATTGCCAAATCACAAGGATTGCCAAGTTTGTCGATTTTTGGAAATATTGATACTCGTTTTTCAACATTAGGAAAATATAATGATGGGAGTCAATTGCTAAGAATCCCGCAAAAAGTATTTATCAATGGTCAGGAATCTGTGATTGAAACGGAAAGAGAATTTCCTATTTTTAAAGATAGTCCCTATGGCAGACAAATTAATGACAATATTGGCGAATCTATAGGATTAAGTCTTAGAATCCCTATTTTTAATGCCAATCGAACTAAGATATCCGTAGCTAAAGCAAAATTGAATGTTCAACAAATAAAATTGGCGAATGAGCAAAAATTGCAAAGCTTAAAATCGGATGTATTGAGGGCTATTTCTGATGTAAAAGCGGCTCGAAAATCATTTGAAGCCACTCAAAAAACGGTTGATGCTGCAAAAATGTCTTATTTGAATACAGAAAAGAAATATAATCTTGGGGCAGCTAATATTTTTGAACTTACTACAGCTCAAAACAATTTTGAACAGGCAAAAATTAATTTGACAATATCAAAATATACTTATTTGTTCAAACAGAAAGTATTAGATTATTATCAAGGAAAAATTATCCAATAAATATTCATAAATTATCTGAATTAAAGAAAAAAATAGCATGACACAACCTAAGAAGAAAAAAAACATATGGTTATTTGTAGGAATTGCAGTATTTATACTTCTAATGATAGCAGCTTTTATGAAATCTAAATCTTCTAAAAAAGGAGAAAAAATTGAAATAAAAACGGTAAAGCGTCATACCATCCTTGAAACTGTTGGGGCTAGCGGAAAAGTATTTCCGTCTCAAGAAGTAAAAATAAGTTCCGATGTTTCAGGGGAAGTGGTTGAATTATTTGTAGAAGAAGGTGATTCTGTGAAAATTGGACAGCTTTTGGCAAAAGTGAATCCTGATGCCTATCAGAGTGCCGTGGAACGTGGGGTTGCAAGCGTAAATGCAAGCAAGGCTCAATGGGCAAATTCTAAGGCGGGCATTCTGCGACAACAAGCTATGATTACTCAAGCAGAAGCACAATTGGAGCAAACGCAATCTCAATTAAAAAATATTACCGCTATATTTAATCGAAATAAACAATTGCATGCGGAAGGGGTTATATCAAATGCCGCTTTTGATGATTCAAAATCTCAATTGGAATCTATGCAAGCTAATTTAAGATCTTCGCAGGCATCTTTGGCATCTGCAAAAGCAAATTTGGAATCGACTAGACAGTCTGCAAAGGCTGCCGAGTATTCTGTGAAAAGCGCAAATGCATCTTTGAAAGAATTGAAAACAAATCTTAAAAAAACAAATATTTACGCTCCAATGACTGGGGTTATCTCTGCCCTAAATATTGAAAAGGGAGAAAGAGTCGTAGGTACGATACAAATGGCAGGGACAGAAATGATGAGAATCGCAGATTTAAGTTCTATAGAAGTCCAAGTAGATGTAAATGAAAATGATGTTTTGAAAGTGCATAAGGGGGATGATGTGGATATAGAAGTGGATGCATATATCAATCGAAAATTTAAAGGAAGGGTTAAGGAAATTGCCAATTCTGCAAGTGGACAAGGTGCGGGTTTGACTTCAGATCAAGTGATAAATTTTGTGGTTAAAATTCAAATATTGCCAGATTCATACAAGGATTTGCTAAAGAAAGATGCTAATTTCCCTTTTAGACCTGGTATGTCTGCATCTGTTGATATCTTTACCAAGCAATCTGAAAATGTAATTGCGGTGCCTATTCAAGCGGTGACTTTAAGGGCAAAAAACAAGGATTTGGATGATGCTAAAGATGATGAGATTGAAGTGGTCTTTAGAGTTTCTGCGGATACTGTGCAGCAAGTTGAAGTGAAAACAGGTATTCAAGATGATACTTATATCGAAATCTTTTCAGGACTGAATGTCGATGATAAAATTGCCGTAGGACCTTATCGAACGGTTAGTAAAGTCCTTGAAGATGGGATGAAAATTAAGGAGATGGATAAGAAAAAGAAGAAAAGGAAATGATTTTTTACTTATTTTATAATGATGGCAAGATTGCTTTTTGACATTTGTCTGCTATAATTACAAAAATTTACAAGTCAATACTGTCAAATCATCAGGAAATCCTTGATTTCCCTTAAAGACATGGATGCGTTCCATCAAACGACTATTAAACTCTTTGGCAGAAAGGGATAGATTGTTGATTAAAAAGTCGGATAACAATTGCTCGTTGATAAAATTACTTTCTTCATCTTGCAAGTCTGTCAATCCATCCGTATATGTCAATATCATCGCTTCTTCGGCTATTTTTATTTTGCCTACTTCTAGAGATGGAAGTTTTTCAAAGGAGCCCAATATCGTACATCCTTCATCTAAGCGATGAACACTATTTCCTTGGACTAAAAATGGTTGTGGATGACCTGCATTTACATATTCGAGTATTCTTGTCTTTTCATTAAAAATGGCAATAAAAAATGTGAGATATAAATCTCCGTTTGTAATTCTAAATATTGCAGTATTTAGGTCATGTACCAATTGTTCTAAATCTGCATTGAAATGCACTAAACTGTGTAAATTTGCTTGAAAATTAGCCATTAATAAAGCTGCAGCAACCCCTTTTCCCGAAATATCTCCAATACAAAAAACAAATTTATCTTC
>CAZOHX010000216.1:0-5420 GCA_964579315.1 uncultured Saprospiraceae bacterium | reverse complement strand
AGGATGGATTCCCACCCTATTCAATGACTTAAGTCTAACGACACATTTTGATAGTATTTCAAGAGGAGTCATCGATAGTAAAGACATCATTTATTTTCTATCGGTCACAGTACTAGGCTTAGTCTTATCCGAATTATTCATTTCAAAGTCGAAATAGTTTTAAAAATATAAATAATCATAAAAGTCATGAAGAAAAATTCACTTTCCATCATTTGGGTTGTCGGAATTATTATTTTGGTCAATTTTATTTCAAAAGAACTATTTTTTAGGCTAGATACTACTGAAAATAAAGAATTTACCCTTTCCAACGCAACCAAAAATATTTTAAAAAATTTAGAAGACCCGATTACGGTGACATCTTATTTTACCAAAGATTTGCCACCCCAATACAGTAAAACGCTTACGGATTTCGAAGATTTATTGAAAGAATACAATTCAAGATCTAAAGGAATGGTCAATTTTGAATTTGTAAATCCCAACGAATCTACGGAAAAAGAACAAGAAGCTGCTCAAAATGGAATCCAACCTTTGCTCATCAATGTAAGAGAAAAAAATGCAGTTTCTCAGAAAAAAGCATTCATGGGAGCGGTTATAAAAAAAGGAGATCAAAAAGAGATTTTACCCTTTATTACTCCAGGTGGTCCCATGGAATATGATTTGACCACAGCCATTAAAAAATTAACAGTCACCAACAAACCTTTTATTGGGCTTATTCAAGGACATGGAGAAGTTACACAACAGGATATACCGCAGGTAATTGCAGGTTTGAGCATATTATATAATGTAGAAAATGTAGATTTAAAATCTGCTGAAATAGATCCAAAATACAAAACAGTAATCTTATTTAATCCAAAAGATAGTTTAGTCCAAAATGATTTGACAAAACTAGACAATTATCTCAATAATGGAGGACAAATCGTTTTGGGATACAATTCTGTGAAAGGCGATTTCCAAACAGTACAAGGAACTGCTGTTGATTTAGGACTTGGACAATGGTTGGCAAGTAAAGGATTACAAATACCAAATAATTTTGTATTAGATGCGAATTGTGGAGGTGTTACAGTACAACAAAACAATGGATTTTTTAAATATAATTCTCAAGTAAAATTTCCATATTTACCTTTAGTTCAAAAATTTGGAGACCACCCTATTGTGAAAGGATTAGAACAAATTATCTTTCAATTTCCTAGTCCAATTACCTTTTCTGGGACTGATAAATTTCAATTTACTCCATTGGTACAGACTTCTTCAAAATCAGAAATACAATCTCCACCAATCGGTTTTGATATTCAAAGAAAATGGACTACTCGTGATTTCACCAAGGGACCACAAACCATTGGAGCATTAGTAGAAGGAGATTTTGGGGGGAATAATAAACCGAGTAAACTGGTCGTATTTACAGATGGCAATTTTCCAATTGGACGTGGACAACAAAGAGCCAATAGCGATAATTTTAGTTTGCTTGTCAATAGTGTAGATTATTTGAGTGATGATACAGGACTGATTGACTTACGAACCAAAGGAGTAAGTTCTAGACCTATTGAAATGCCAGATGAAGCAAAAGTCAATTGGTTGAAATGGGTTAATTTTTTACTTCCAATGATTCTTGTACTTCTTTTAGGACTGTTTAAATACAATAAAAATAGAAATAAGCGATTGAAACGTATGTCCACTTGGAGTTAATCCATTACTAAACAATAATAATTTATCACAATGAAAAATAAAAATTATATCTTAATGTTGGCTTTTTTTGCCTTACTAGGATTTTATGTTGCCAAAAAGACCATTTTAAAACCCAAAGCAAGAAGTTTTAAATCCGCTTTGACCGATTTGGATGAAAGTACAATTTCCAAAATCAGCATTCACCCCAATGGTTCTACTAGTCCAGAAATTTTATTAAATAAAAAGGACAATCAATGGGTAGTTTCCGATGGTACGAATACATATCCTACGGAAGAAAATCAAGTAGAAGGAATGCTAAAAGAATTGTCAAATTTAAAAACGAAACAACTTATTTCTAAATCAAAAGACAAATGGGCAACCTATGAAGTAGATGATACGAAGGGAAAAATTGTCAGCTTATATAGTGGTGATCAATTGAAATCCAAATTATACATTGGTAAATTTGGGTTTAATCAGACCACTCGTTCAGGAGTTTCCTATGCAAGACTTGCAGATGAGTCAGATGTTTATGCCTTAAATGGTTTTGTGAGTATGAGCATTCCAAAAGATATAAACACGTTACGTAAAAAGAAAATGGTATCCATTAAAAAAGATGATATGCAAACCCTTGATTTAAATATTGAAAATAATCATTGGTCATTGCAAAAAGATGAAAACAATCATTGGAATGGAGATATTGCCGTAGATTCAACAAAAATAAACGCTTATCTTCAAAAACTATCCAATTTAAATGGAAAAACATTTTCAAATCTAACTCAAAATCCATCGTCAGAAAAAATTGCCCACTTGGTCGTTCATTCAAAAGATAATGCATCCACTACAATTAATATCTATAGAAACCCAGATTCCGATAAAAATTTCATTGCTCAATCTACGGATAACGAAGCACTTTTTGAAACAGATTCTACAGGAATATTTAAAACCATTGTCACCGATTGGCAAAATCTTAATGCACAATAATGAATACAAAACATTTAAGTATTTTCTTGCGAGTTGCCGTATTCATGGTCGTTTTCATCATAGCGATGTATAAAAGAAAAGACAAAAAAATCGAACAAAAAGAACAATTTGATGATATTAAATTGGAAGATTTAGATGGCTTACTAGAAAAATTAACTCAACACAAATTGGACTTTGAATTTGTAGGAATTCGTACCAATTCACTCGATTGTATCTATTTTGTACATAAAAATGGCAAAATTAGTATTGAATATGAAGTTTTGGAAGAAGAACAATTGCTCATTGCCAAACAATTGAAAACTTTTGCAGAAAATAAAGGTTCTAAAGTAGTGCAAACAACTTATGGTAACAAAACGCATTATGACCCAGAAAAAGTGGCTCCCGTTTTTCAATATTTTAGCAATTTAACCATTCAAGAAGCAACAGATTTAGGTACAGATATTATGAAAACCATTTTTAATAAAAAAACAGATGATTTTTTCGATATTATTCCTTGATTAATACCATTATAATAGGTGGACACAGATGTTCCACCCACTTAATTTTTAAATTTTCACATCAATTCCATTATCATGAAAAAATCATGCACAATATTCTCTATTATAATATTTCTAAACGGATTGCTAATAGCACAAGGATATACAGGAATTGTACTAGACAAATCTAATAATCAACCCTTAGAATTTGTAGAAGTATATTTTCCTGAATTGAGTACAGGTACCACTACCGATCAAGATGGTGTTTTCAAAATCGAACATTTTCAACAAGAAAAAATAAAGTTACAAATTTCATACGTTGGATACAAAGATTTGAATACTGTTGCAGATTTTCAACAAAAAAATCCTTTAAAATTTTATCTTGAACCTAGCCATTACAATCTCAAAGAAGTCGTCATTTCAGCTTCTACGGGTAAACTCCAAGAAGACAATATCGTCAGTATCGACCATAAAAAGCTAGAAACGCTGCAACAATCTGCACCATTGACCCTAGCCGAATCTATCAGCAATATTCCTGGTGTAGAACAAAATACAACGGGAACGGGAATCGGAAAACCTATTATCCGTGGGCTATCAGGCAATAGAATCGTGACCTATGCCCAAGGTATCCGTATCGAAAATCAACAATGGGGAGATGAACATGGATTAGGTGTGGGAGAAATTGGAATCGAAAGCGTAGAAGTCATCAAAGGGCCTGCATCCCTTCTCTATGGCTCAGATGCCCTTGGTGGTGTTTTGTATTTTATTGATGAGCGGTATGCCAAACACAATACCCTAGAATTGAAAGCACAATCCAAATTTTTATCCAATGCATCGAGTTTTATCAATGATTTTGGGTTTAAAATTCATAAGAATAAATTCAAATTTAATCTTTTTGGGTCTTACACATCCAATGCAGATTACAAAATCCCGTCCTTTGAAACAGTGGACAATACAAGATTTGATGAGAAAAATATCAAGGCATCTTTTGGGTTTAATACCAAAAATTGGGTTTCAAACATTCGATATAGTTTTTTAAGCAATGACTTTGGTATTACCGAAGATGCCACCTTTTCTCATGACGCAAGCCGTAAATTTGAGTTGCCTTTTCAGATTATCAACAATCATAATTTGAGTTTTCAAAACAAATTTTATCTCAACGAAGCTACTTTAGAATCGACCTTGGGTTATACTTCTAATTATCGACGTGAGTTTGAAGATAGTAGAGATGCTCCCGCTTTAGGCATGGCATTAAATACCATGAGTTACAATTTCAAATATAGCACGCCGTCGTACCGAGAATTTCTCAATTTTGTAATGGGCGTACAAGGTATGTTTCAAAGCAATACCAATGATGGAGAAGAGATATTAATTCCAGATGCTAATACACAAGATATTGGTGTATTTGGAATGACCAATTTCGAGTGGGAAAAATTTCAGTTTCAAGCAGGGATACGTTGGGATAATAGACGCATTGCCACCATAGAAACAGATCATATTCAAAAGACCATAAAAAATAATTACCAAGGAGTTACTTTTTCAACGGGTGGAATTTACAAACTTGAACATGGTAAACTTAGAGCGAATATATCTAGTGGATTCAGAGCTCCTACTTCATCCGAATTGTTATCTGACGGAGTACACGAAGGTACCAATCGCTATGAAAAAGGAAATGATTTATTGAAAAACGAACAAGCTACACAGTTTGATTTTTCTTATGATTATAAACGTGAGCATTTCCGATTTTCCATCAATCCATTTTACAATTATATTCAAAATTACATTTATCTGGCTCCTACTGGAGACATTATTGATTCAAATCCCGTATTTGATTACCTTCAAACCGATGCCTTTTTATATGGTGGAGAAATGGGTGTTCACTATCACCCCCATCAGATGCATTGGTTACATTTTGAGAGTGATTTATCTACTGTCATTGCGGAAGATGTAGATAATCATGCGTTGCCATTGATACCCCAAACGAAAATTAATTCTACCATAAGTGCAGAATTTACAAGTACTAAAAAAGTACATTTCACACAGGTTTATATTCAAAACATCTATAAATTTAAACAGGATCGAATTGGTGCGTTTGAAACATCTGCTGATGCGTATAATTTAGTAAATCTAGGTGCAAAACTTGAAATTTCGACTAAAAATGATCCTATTCAGCTTCAATTTGGTATTAAAAATCTATTGAATACGAATTATATTGACCATTTGTCTCGTTTTAAGAAACTAGGGATTGAAAATGCGGGGGTTAATTTTTATTTGGGCGTTCGGGTTGGTTTAGATCGAGGG
>CAZOHX010000215.1:0-5423 GCA_964579315.1 uncultured Saprospiraceae bacterium | reverse complement strand
TGTGTATCTTTTGCTACTTCATCAAATACTTCAATCATCAAAGTATGCGTTTCGATAGGCAATTGATACCACCAATATCCTGTATTGTATTTCCAATACATGCCCATTTCATCACTGTTTAATGAAGTTTCTTTTAAGGAAGCTACGATTTTATTAGGCGTTTCGGGTTTATCAAATCGTTTCATACTCAAAGCCAACATCCCTTGCATGTATTGAGATTTATTGGTCCAATAAGTATCTGCTTGCCCTAAATAATATTGTACTACTTTTCGAGTTTTAGTACTCAACTTAATCTCCTTGAAAAAGGATCTTGCATATAAATAATGAGCAACCATCTGACCTAAATGATCATCTTCCCATTTGGTATGCCCTTTTTTGACTTGTTTTTCCAATTCATCATAATGTTCTACTATTCTATTATCAATGAATTTGACAGCTTTTTGTAATACATCACTTTGACTTGAATTCATATCAAAAGCACCTAGATTTTTTAAATGCCCAAATCCTTCCACTAGATATTGGGTAATATACCAACTGTCTCTACCGCCAGGGAACCAACTAAATCCGCCATTTGACAATTGTCGTTCTTGCATCTGTTTAAATGCATGATCCAATTCATGTGTCATGCGATTTAAATCAAAAAGCAAACCGATATTTTTCTTTTGAACTTCTTCATCTTGTGCATCCAAGACCCAAGGAGTTTCTTCTAAAAGTGCAGATTTTAATTCTTGATTTTTAGACAAATTACTCAACATCGCATCGGTATTTTTCCATTGTTCAAATACTCTTTGAATTTTAGGATGTTGCTTGGAAAGACTTGATCCTAAACTATTGGCAAAAAACCGATTAAAAATCTGTTCTGTACATTGATGCGGATATTCCATCATGTATGGCATCGCCTGTACGGCATACCACGCTGGATTGGAAGTGAATTCCAAGGTATATTTGTGATTTTCTAAGGTAGCGGAATGATTTTCGGACAATCTTGTGAAATCAAAAGTTCGTTTTGACTTTCCACGAACAGGCAAAGGCATCGTTTCTGTCACCATCATGCGATTGGTCAATACGGGCAAGGAACTTTCTTCTCCATCTGAATGATTTCCTGCTACGGCAGTTACTCGATGGGTAATTGCCATCACTTTTCCTTTGGGAATGGTCAATTTCCAAGATAAAGGAGCAGATTGTCCCGCTTGGGCAGTGAAATTTTGAGATCCATTTGAATTCCCCAATAGATTATCCACTGGTTTCATGGACACTGCATCAAATAATTCTAGTTTAGCGGTTCCATTCATCACCTTTTCAGTCAAATTACTCACTTTGGCAGTAAACTCAATCTTATCACCTTCTCTAAAAAACCTAGGTGGATTGGGAACAATCATTAGGTCTTTTTGAGTCACAACGGTATTAGTAGTCACACCTATTTTCAAGTCCTTGGTATGTGCCAATCCCATGAATTTCCATTTGGTCAATGCTTCATTCATTGTAAATTTGATAATAACATTACCTTCTGAATCTGTTTTTAGATTTGGAAAGAAGAAAACCGTTTCTTTGAGGTTCGTTCTAACTTTTACGGGTTGATCCGTGTCCTTTTTATTGTCTTGTTTAGTTATAGAAGTAGAATCAACTTCTTTGTCTTTTGTTTCTATTAGAGCATTGACCATTCCTTCATGATCTTCTAATTTCATGGATGCAGCACTTTCCATTAGAACAGGTTCTGGCTTCATAGGTGTAAGTTGGCTCATTTTTTTAGTAGGAGAATTTCTAAGCACGATACCAGAGTATTGTGGATAAAAGCTCATTCCAAACCAATTTAAATAGCGGTATTGTCTGCTTCCGACTTCAATATAGGGCAATGTTGTGTTTGATAAACTATTTCCACTATGTACAGAAAATCCAATAGGGTTTGTATTTCTAGTTTGATACCTATTGTGATATAGACTAAAATACCAGTCGTTGGCTACAAATTCATCCAAAGATGCATCATACATACCCGCCAACATTTCCGCAGCTACCTTGTCTTTTTTATCACCCGATATTTTAATAGACCATTCTTCTTTTGCACCTGGCAATAATTTGTCTCTAAATGTGGTATATTCAAAATGTAGTTCTTTATTGGAATAAGGAACATTAATGGTGTGGTTGGTTACAGATGCTCTATTTTCAAGCACGCTAGAGATGGATACAAAGAAATTGCCACGATCTTTTTCTTTCACATCAAAGGAGAGTTGCTTTATACCATTGGCGGTCATCCACATTTCTTGCACTACTTTTCCTTGTTTTTCCACAGTCAATAAAAAATGTCTTTTCAAAGCACTACCATACCAAATATTTGCTGTTTCATTGGGTTGAAAGCTATTTTTTGACATTTTCGACCAAACAAAATCATTATTTGATAATTTTCCAAAATTATAAACAGTGATAATTTTTTCAACTTTTACAGGAATTCCATATTTGTCTTTTGTATTTAAAATCAAGAGATATTTTCCTGGAGTTATGGTTTTATTGAATACTAATTCTAAACTTTTTTCACTATCAAAAGCAGTATCCAATAGGGTAGCACCGTGTTTCCAATTTTGTGGTTCATCCTCATCTTGATAAGCAAAATATGGAAAATCTCTTTCAAAATCAGCTTTGCTAATTAATGGACTATCGGGCTTTTTCCATCTTCGTTTGATAAATGTCTTGGTCGGAGTAGTCAAAGCAATGACTTTAAATGTACCTTTTGCTTTTTCAAATTCTCCATTTAGATTTTTGGTTGTAAATTCAAATGCTTTTAAACTATCCGCATGAATCTCAGTAGGAGTGGAGATACTGGCTCTAAGTGCAATATAGCCTACCGACACATTGGTTGTTGTACTATGCGTTTCGCCCGTAATATCTACTACATCTGCATAGATTTTGTATGAAAATTCAGGGTTTTTATCCTTTGAAATTGATTTATCGGGTACTGCATCAAAACTGATTGCAAATTCCCCATTTTCATCCGTAGTGGTAGTTCCATTGGTGATTTCCATTTCACCTCCAGTATCATAACCGCCCCATCGATACATCCAATAGGGTATGTATGGGTAGCGTACACCACGTACCACTCTGTATTTCACTGTTGCTCCATCAATATTATTTCCTGCAAAAGCTTTTGCGTTTCCATGGACAGTTACTTTATCATTGAGTTTAAAACTTTCTTTGATAGGATTAAAATTGACTTCAAATTTAGGTCTTTTGTATTCTTCGACTCTAAAATATTTGTCTGAATTACCAAAATTAGATTGAATAGACATCTGACCCAATAGCCCACCAGAAGGAGCTGTAAAATTCCCATTGATAGAGCCATATTCATTACTTACTAAGTCTAATTTTGCAACTTCTTGCCAATTGGCATCTCTAAAGGTAACGGTAACGGGTGTATTTGGATGAATTTTCGGTGCTCTGTCTGTTGCCGTAGAAATCAATATTCCTTTGAAATAAACCATTTGTCCAGGACGATAAATGGCTCTATCCAAGAAAAAATGTGTGGTATTATTGGTATATTTTTGGGGGACATTTCTATAATTCGAAAAATTGTTGGCTAAGAATAGTTCATCTTTACCAAAAGCTAATTTGATTTTGAAACTTTTGCCTTGCTCTCCTTTGACATTAAAAAATCCATTAGAATCTGAAGTGGTTGTACCCATACTTTTATACTCATAAATTCTTTTTAGTGGACGATAGATTTGTTGAAAGAAGGTGATTTTTACATTCGATTTAGGCTCACCTGTGACTCTATCCATTACGACAAACTTATTTAATCCAGAATTTTCACGAATATTAAAATAGGCTAAATCAGAAATATAAGTCGTAATATAACTTGCATTCGTATTTTTATAATCATCAGAATCGCTCATCAAAATAATGTATTTTCCATAGGGAAGTGGGTCTATTTTAATCTCCGTCGCATGTTGTCGATAATCATCTTGTCTGGGTAAATCGACCGTCCATTCCTTAATAGACGACAAGCCAAATAAATATTTAGCTCGATCATCATAATCCATTTTTTGTAGATCTTTTTCAATTTTGGCTGTCAAAATGATCGTACGCAACCAAATTTTATCTGTATTTTGATAATTTATCTGTGCTAGAATGGCTTTTTTCGATGGATTGACTTGCTCCATATAAATCGAATTTGATTTCGTTTCAATTTGTTGAACGAGTCGAGCACATAATTTTCCACCATAGGAATTTCCATATTTTTCAACAGCATTTTTTGCGATTTCTATAGCTTTTTTATGGTCATATCGGTGTGAATCATCTTTTCCGCCTTTAAATTGGTTGGCAGAATTTTGATAATACAATGCCATTTTATAATAAACTTCAGCTACAATTGGGTTTCCTTCATACTTAAATTTCAATTGATTTAGTGCTTCAAAATAAAGTAAATCTTTATCTGGATTTACCGCATTGTTTTTTACGAAATTCAATCTTTTTAATTCTACATCCAAAAGTGCACTTGGATCGGTATCATTGATATGGTTTTTAGTTAAATTTTGTAAAATATGAAGGATTTGCAATTTTTTAGACGAAGTATCCTTGGATTCAAACTCAAATTTGATAAATTCTTCGGAAGAACCAAAGGCTTGTGGTTGGTCAATATAAAATTTATAAACGGGTTCTGTAACGAAATTTCTGTCATTTAAAAAATAGTCAATTGCACGATGAGCAAGGAAATCATAAAGATTTGGTCTTAATTTATCATCATCTCCATTTGTTATAGCATCGAAATTTTTAATATTTATTTGTTTCAATTCAGGATTTTGCACAGATGCTAGATAGAGTGTTTGGCATTCAGAATTAAAATCTTCTAATGTCCAAGTACGAACATCTTCGGGTTTATAATCAGCAATTTTAGTCCTATTTCTGATTTTATATCGTTGATTATCTGCAAATTTAGCATACATTTCTGCCATGACAGAAGTCAATATTTGCTTGGTAGGAGATTGACTTCCATCAACTTCGGTTCGCATTTGATTGATGGCTTTGACCAAACCATCTTCTTCCAATTCATTGATATATTTACTCTTATAAATTAGTGATTTGATAATTTGAGCTGGATTATTTTCCTTTTTTGCCTTAGTGTAAATTTCTTCCACTACTTTTTGAGCCGATTTAGGCAAATGGTCATTATCAAATTTGCGGACTTGGTTCCACAAAGAATCATAGGGGTCATTGGTTATTTCTTTCATGGTTAAGTTTGATTTTTCAACGTTTTTAGGTGTGCAATTTATTAAAAATGCGAAGATTGCTAAGGATAGAATAATTTGGATGGTGTTTCTCATTGTCAATGGTTTTGGATATAACGAAAATTGTTGTATTTCATTCAAAAGATGCAATACGACTAATTATGGTGTAAGTATATAAAATATTAACGGATTATTAACACAAGCAATAAA
>CAZOHX010000214.1:0-5443 GCA_964579315.1 uncultured Saprospiraceae bacterium | reverse complement strand
GAGTATTGGCAAAGAGCAAACCATTGGAATTTTCTGTTGTCGATCCACAAGGAAAGCCTGTTCAAAATGTATTGGTAGATTTGGGACCATGTTCTAAAAAGGTTGGAAAAACGAATGCTCTAGGAAAATATACAATCAACTTATCAGGAGCACCATCTTGCGCTATTATTTTATCTAAAGTTGGTTATGAAACGGTAACTACTCAAATGCCCCCTAGTGGTGGAGCCATTCAAATCGTTTTAAAAGAAGTCTCAAAATCTTTCGCACAAGGAATTGTGAAAAATAAGCGAAATATTGGAATTTCAAAAGCCCAGATTATGGCTGTGAACAAAAAGACAGGTGAAATGCAAGTAGTTGCTACGGATATGGGTGGGCATTTTTCATTTCCTGTGAGTTATGATAAATATGAGGTTACGGTTCAAAAAGAAGGATATACTTCTCGAACGGTTCATTTTACGCCTTCTAAAAATAATAAAAATACACTGAATTTATCTCCAATTATTTTGGAAAAAGGAGGGGCTGTAGTTACCACATCACCTAGTAAGCCTTCAACAAACGCACCCGCACCAAGTGTATCGGGATCATCTCATGAGGGGTATGCGGTGCAATTGGCTGCAATCCCCAAAAAGAGCATTGTAAATATGGCAAAATATGGAAAGTTAGTTTCTATTGCTGAAATATATATCATTGAATCTGGTAAGTATAAAAAAGTAAGATTGGGTCCTTTCCCTAATAAAAAATCGGCAATGGCGGCTCAAAAGAAGGTAAAGCAAAAGGGTTTTGACTCTTTTTTGGTTAGGGATACCTATTTTGAGAAAGTAGCCACAACGGAGACACCAATAGTGAATGCTACAGAATCTACCCCTAAATCTGGCGGAGATTTTTACATTAGATTGGCAGCCTATAAAAGTTTAAAATGGTTTGATCCAAGTAAAATTTTGGCTCATGGACATATTGAGACAGAAATTAAAGGGCAATGGAAAATAAAGTATATTGGAGCTTATAGCGAAATCCAATCTGCAAATGCTACATTACCAGCTATCAAAAAAGCAGGTTACAAAAATGCTTATATTGTTAAAAAAGTGGGTTCGCATTATGTAAAATTGTGATTTTTAAGAAACAAATTAACTTGTTAGAGTAAAACGAACATTAAAAATCAGTATTGCAGCACAAAAATAAGATACAATGATTAAATTATCAGAAATTTCAACATTACCTCCTAAAACTGTAAATAAAAAAGAATTGCAGCGGGCAACTAAAAACAATTGTAAAAAAATTGCTCAATTGCATGATGTCATGATAGCACAGGGAAAGTACAACTTATTGGTTGTGTTTCAAGGAATGGATGCAAGTGGCAAAGATGGGGCGGTAAAAAATGTTTTTAAATATTGCAATCCAAGTGGAATTAGGGTGAAGGGATACAAAAAACCAACAGACGAAGAGTTTGCTCATGATTTTTTATGGAGAGTACATAAAAATGCCCCTCAAAAAGGAATGATTCAAATCTTTGTAAGATCTCATTATGAAGATGTGCTTATTCAACGGGTGCACAAATGGATTTCAGAAGAGCATGCGGTCAAGAGAATCAATGCGATTAATGCATTTGAAGAATTATTAGAGTTTGATAACAATACAACCGTTTTGAAATATTATTTGCATTTATCTTATGAACAACAAGCTATTGAGTTGCAGCAAAGAATCGATGACCCTGAAAAGCATTGGAAACACAATCCTGGGGATTGGGAAGAAAGAAAGCATTGGAAAGAATATATGCGATGTTATGAAGACGTTCTCAATCGTAGCAGTATTCCTTGGACTATTACGCCAGTAGATGAACGATGGTATAGAGATTATGTGATTTCTACGTCGATATTAAAGGCTTTAGAAAAATTAGATTTGAAATATCCCCCTTTGGAAGAATAGTCTAAAAGAATAGAGAATGAAAGTAAGAATCGATAAATGGATTTGGGCTGTAAGAATTTTCAAAAGCCGCTCTAAGGCAGCGGATGCCTGTCGATCCAATCATGTGAAGGTCAATGATAAATCTGTAAAACCTGCTTATCAACTTGAAGAAGGTCAGTTAATAACTATCAAAAAAGATGGATTTTCGTTGATTTTTAAAGTGGTCAAATTAATAGAAAAAAGGGTGGGATATCCCATTGCAATAACTTGTTATGAAAACTTAACATCTCAAGAAGAAATGAGTAAGTTTGATGATTGGTATGTTGGAAAAACCAATTCTGAATTTAGAGAAAAGGGGAGTGGTCGTCCTACCAAACGAGATCGAAGAGAAATTGAGAAGTTTAAAGACATTTTTTAGCATGGAAGACTAAAATCATCATAATTCTTCCTTAGAAAAAGTCTAAATAAGCATTAGTTTTTGTATCTTCGCACTAAATACTTTGAATAGAAGTAGATGGACAGCTATGTTTAACAACTTAGCTCAAATAACAAAGTACTAAAATAAATGTTTAGATAAACTATGAAAGTAACAAAAGAAAGTGTTTTAGAAGCACTAAAGCGTGTGGGAGATCCTATCACAGGTGTGAATATTGTGGATCGAAATATGGTTGGAAAAGTCGATGTGGATGGTAAAAATGTAACTGTTTTTATTACAGTAAATCAAGGAGCAAGTGAAGATGTGAAGTTTGAAATGATTACAAATGCTACAGAGGCCATTAAATCTATTTCACGTTGGGTAAAGGTCAATATTCATTTGGAGCAAAATATGAATTTGTCAAAAAAGGATGGCGGCCCTTTAGATCACATAAAAAATATTATTGCGGTAGCATCAGGTAAAGGAGGCGTTGGAAAATCTACGGTTGCAACCAATCTTGCACTTGCTTTAAAAAAGGCAGGTCATAGAGTCGGTATGATTGATGCGGATTTGTATGGGCCATCTGTTCCCACCATGTTTGGATTAGAAGGACATCAACCAAAAGTCACTAAATATTACGGAAAAGATAGAATTATACCATTGATTGGTTATGATATGCCTGTGATGTCTATAGGATTTATCGTTCCTCCTGAGCAAGCAGTAGTGTTGAGAGGACCTAGATTAGCCACAATTTTAACCCAATTCTTTAACGATGTACTTTGGCCTGCTTTGGATTTCCTAATTATTGATCTACCTCCAGGTACTGGAGACATTCACTTGACAATGGTGCAAAATGTACCTGTGACTGGTGCAATTATGGTGACAACACCTCAGACTGTTGCCGTGATTGATGCGGTCAAGGCAATGAATATGTTTAGGCTGGATAGTGTGAAAGTACCAATTTTAGGAGTAGTGGAGAATATGGCTTGGTTTACACCCAAAGAATTGCCAAATAATAAATACTATATTTTTGGAGAAGGCGGAGGCGAGAAACTGGCAAGTGTTGCCCATACTAAATTGTTGGCACAAATTCCAATAGTGCAAGGAATCAGAGAAGGGGGAGATAAAGGAGTGCCTGCTGTGGTAAGTGACGATGATATTTTGACAAAAACATTTATGGATTTAGCACAATCAGTAGTACATGAAGTTGAATTACGAAATCAGAATCAATCTCCTACAAAAGTAGTGGAAGTTCAATAATCATAAAATTCTATTGGGTTGGAAAGCCATTCTACGGATCCATTTTCGACTCAATAGAATTATCCCTAATATTTAAATCTTTTGCCAATGAAGAATAATAAAAAATTATTTAAAGATGTCGATAAAGCCTTGGATGCTGTAAGACCTCATCTCGCAGTAGATGGTGGGGATATTGAGTTGATTGAAATCTCGGATGAATTTGACGTAATCGTTAAATGGCTTGGCAATTGTAATGGTTGTAGTATGACGGCAATGACTATGAAGGCCGGTATCGAAACGGCTATCAAAGGCGTCATGCCCAATGTAAAAAGTGTGGTTGCAATCAACGAATAAGTATGAGCAGAAAAGAATTAGTTGATTTCATAAAATTGCAAAAAAGCTTTTTATGTGTTGGTCTAGATGCTGATTTGAAGCGGATTCCAAAACATTTATTGTCTTTGGATGATCCTATTTTTGAATTTAATAAGCAAATCATTGATGCAACTAAAAACTATTGCGTTGCTTACAAACCAAACATTGCTTTCTATGAAAGTCTAGGTGCAAAAGGTTGGATTGCTTTAGAAAAGACCTTAGATTATATTCCAAAATCTCATTTTACCATAGCCGATGCTAAAAGAGGAGATATTGGGAATACCTCAAAATTATATGCGAGGGCATTTTTTGAAAATATGTCTTTTGATGCGATAACAGTAGCACCTTATATGGGGCAAGATTCCGTAAAGCCATTTTTAGAATTTGAAAATAAATGGGTGATTATCCTTGGATTGACATCTAATAAAGGTAGTCAAGATTTTCAATTTTTTGTTAATTCTGAAGGAAAAATGCTACATGAAGAAGTCTTGGGAAAATCATCGTCATGGGGATCTATTGAAAATACAATGTATGTAATTGGAGCTACTCATCCTAAAGAATTTGCTCGTATTAGAAAAATAATTCCTAATCATTTTCTTTTGGTGCCAGGAGTAGGAGCTCAAGGTGGAGATTTGGCAGGTGTGTGCGAATATGGTATGAACAGCGATATTGGTTTATTAATTAACTCATCACGGGGTATTATTTATGCAAGTTCAGATTTAGATTTTGCGGAAAAGGCTGGAAACGCAGCTCAAAAATTGCAGCAACAGATGGCTCAAATTCTAAAAGCTAACCATATAAGTTAGCTTTTAGAAATTAAACTTTTTAAGTAGTTGGACATATGTATTTATGTGTATATTTTTAGATAGATTTTGTTCAAATCGACCCTTCCTGCAAATGCTGGAAGGCAGGGTAAAAAACGCAGTAATAGCCTAGCTATTGCGAGTATTTTTACGGAAGAGTTGGGCAAAATATATCAAAAAGATATATGGAAATATATGTGTCCAACTACTTAACAACATCCACCACCATCATAATGATAAGTAGGTTCAGAAATAAAAATGTCATCTCTTCCCAATTTAGCTAAATCTCCGGCTGTCTTCATACAGATGGCAATCGGTTGATCTCTCACTAAAATGTGACCTTTTTTATCATCAAAATAGGCTTCATTTCCATAATAAATAGCACTTTGCCCTGCAAAAATACAAGGTCCGTCGCTTGGCATTGGGTCTTTAATTGCACAAACTTCTACACTTTCAATAAAAATCATCTGGTCTGTATCATAGTGATTTGGAGAAAGTAAACGATAAGGTCTTTTCGCACGAATTTCTATCGTTCCAAAGCCAACTTCTGCAATAATTTGTAGATATTTCTTCAAAGATAAGGATCCACTTAAACATAATGCTCTTAATTTATCATCTTGTCTCAAGACCTGTGGCATTTCGTCTTCTGTAACAGGGTCAGACATGACCAAACGACCATTGGGTTTCAAAACTCTATACATTTCACTCAATG
>CAZOHX010000213.1:0-5444 GCA_964579315.1 uncultured Saprospiraceae bacterium | reverse complement strand
TAAAACAGCAACAGTTTCTTCATTTGCTCCAGAGCAACTGCTCGTCAGTGAAGTAATATTCAAAATAGGCTGATCTTGTACTACCATAATTGGAGTAGAAAGACTTGCTGGTCCAGATGTTATTTCAAAAGAGTTACACTGTATTGCTCCACAATCATAAGTTTTTTCTTCTGTGGTGGACAAAGAAAATATTTTCTCTTGTACATCACAATCATAATTAGGGACTGTCAATTGCATATCCAGTTTAGCCACTTCATCCAAGCCCATCCCTTCTGGCAAATTCCAAACCAACGTTGAAATTCCATTGGCTGTAGTAATCGTAGGCTCTCCAGGTGTCCAACCAGAAGGTTGAGAAGAAGAAGCACTATTCGCCACATAAACAATATCAGAAGGTATTTTCACAAAAACAAAATCTTTAGTCGATGATGATAAATTAGTCGTTTTATTGGTGATTTCCACACTTACATTTGATGTAGCATTTGAAACTAAAACAGATCCATTAGACAAAGCCAGTTCATAAATTTTATTTACTCCTGAACCAGTACCTTTGATTAATAGTGGAAATGTTTCTCCTGTTTCAGTATTCGTGTATGAACTACACCCTTTCACAGCCCTAAAATTATAATAAGCCAAATCACCACTTATGAAATCACAGTCTGTTAATATTTGAAATTTAATTTTCAATTGATTGCTGTCCGTAGGATTATTTGTATTGATGCCAGGAAGTCCATTTTGATGTAAATAATCATTCAAAAATTCAAAATCATCATACCGATAGACCTTTCCATTAGCATTGGTTTCTACCAAAACTGGATCCTGAGTAGCCGCCACAAAGGCAGCACTTGCAGGATAAGCTATTTCAACACTTCCAGGAACAATTGTAGCTCCTGTCAAAGGAATAATTAAATTAGTAGTAACATCATACGCTGTACCTACATCTGTATTTTTCAATAAAATTTCAAAATTTAAAGGTTCACACAAATCAACAGATCCAACTTGTTGAGCGGTAATATTGGCTTCTAATAAAGGATCTTCAGTCTTAATTGTAATAGGTAGTGAGCGATCAATACAAGGTTGATAATCACTAGGATTCCAATTTGGGTCTGTGATTGGAGCACACTCCCATCCTGCATGCACGGTAGCAGATAAAAATCCACAAGTAAGTGCTTTTGCTTTGATAAGTACTGTTTTGCAATACTGATCAGCAGTATGAGCGGCATCTGCTTCAGTTAATCCGCCTGCAAATGCGTAAGCATTTCCCGTACCATAGGGTACAACCGTTAAATTAATCGGATTAGATGGATCGGTTACATCATCCATGGATAATATTTCCATACTATTTTCTGGATTATCTACCGAAAACCAAGAACTACCAGTAAAAGCATTTGGTGAAGTATTGCAAATTTTCACTTTCCATGATGCTGTATCTTCTAATAAATTAAAATTGGGTGAAGATATACTTGTAAAATCAATTACTGGTGGATTAGAATAATTAATAGATGTAGAAACTCCTTTTCTGGAGATATTCTCTACACAACCTGGGTCTCTGCCCCCATATTCTGCATAATATCTATTTTTTAAATGAATAGTAGATTGGATATCATAAAAATTATCATTATTCGAACTTGAATATTCTGATTTACAATTTGGAACAATATGTATTCTAAAATCAAATGCATATCCTGTAAAATTTAATGGACCAACAACATCTAAAGTATCAAATTTTGCCACATATACCCCCTTTTTATGATCCACAAACCCTGTTACAGGATAATACGCATCTCCATATATTGGATGATTCTTAATAGAAACTTCTGGTTGAAATAATGAAAAAGCTTCTAAAAGAGTAGTATCAAACGTAAAAACAATAGAATCTACCTTTATGGATGGATAATATTCATTTCCAAAAAACTTGTCAAATCCCTTATAAGTAGGAATCACTTTATAACTTAAATACTTATCTTCACAACCTACGGGCAAATCAGAACTTGATGGCTCGGGAATGGATACCCCCACTTTGGCAACTCGAAATTCTTCTCCATATGAATCACATCCTTGATCTACACCATCGACTGTAGCAAATCCATGAGCTCTAAAATTGGTCAAACGATCAAATGCATCCGTATATGGACCATCTGGATTTAAAGCGTAAAACGTATGATATTCTATAGTATCTCCTGGATTTAAAGTAATTCCAAGATCCGTCAAGCAAGTCAAACTAAATTTCAACTCTTTCTGTAACCCTGCTTGTGTTACATTCAAATCCGATGGATCGATAGCACAAGTTTGGTTTCCACCACCCGTTTTTAATAAAACATATCCTCTATTAAAGGTGAAAATATCTGCTACATCACCAGAATTATTTTGATTGTCATAATTTATGATTAATCCAATGGAATCCGAAATCGCTGTTTCGCCAACCACAGATTTTGCAATCATTTCTACTGAATCACAAGAAACAGCAACTTTTTTATTTGCTAAATTTGGATCAAAAGGAATGGTATATGCCAAATCCTGAAATCCAAAAGTAGTACGATTTACATCAAAAGATACCGCTTTTAGTCCTGTTACACATCGCAGTGCAGGATCATTGGGACAAGGTGGTGCAGATTTATGCATGTATGGTCCTGAAATTGCTCCACAATACCAAGTATGTGCACAATTACAATCTGGACATTTCATTTGAATGGTAGTATTGAATGTACTTGGACCTACTTCAACATTACAGTCTGCATTAAAAGCCCATTTAAATTTATAATCTCCACCTATAAACGGTTCATTTTTAATATCGTAATTCACTATTAAAGTATCATTACTCATCACCTGTGATAAAACTGGAACAGCACTGGAGCTAACACCCAAATGCAATGAAGACAACGCATTATCATATGTTACACCTGCAGGCAATACAATTTTAAGTTCCAAAGATTGATTTGCACCACATTTTGCTTCAAAATTTCTTATTATACGATTCTCATTATGGGTAATGTAAAAAACATCACCAGTCGCCTCCGCATCTGTTGTAGAATAATTATCTACTCCCCCATTTTTATTTACTGGGCTAAAATAATTATTTTTAAAAACGGTTACTTGTTCTCCACATTTATCAGTATATACCGATTTTGCTTTAAAGGAAGTAGAAAATTCATTTAGACAATTATCTAAAGTAGAAGTCGCTTGAGTACAATCAAAATCATATGTTGCAACTACTTCTACAGACGCTCCAATTGGTAAATCATCAAAAAATCCATCACCGTCCAAATCCGCAAAACCACCTGCACCATCTGGATCAGCATTAAACAAAGGGTTATTGTCTATAACCACTAAAGAACTTGTTGCAGGAATATCAACTCCAGCAATATTATATCCTGTAATAGTGAATCCACCATTGGATAAATCAAATCCATCTCCTAAACCGATTCCCATATTCACATTCATCATTGCTCCAAAATCAGCATCTTGTTCCACTCCATTATTGGCGAATGTTACCACCGTTGTACCTGTTTGGCAATATCCTGCGTTTTTACTTGCAGTATTTCCTCCAGCGTTGATTTGCAAATTGGCATCACCTTGACCTAGTTGTACAAAAGCCTGTACAAAATTACTCAGACAATATTCATCTGGATTACAACCAAACAAAACTTCATGGTTACTTGATCTAGGATTATCACAGTCTAAAATGCAAAAATTCTCAATGACCGTCAAAGATTCATTAGGGTCGAAAAAATCATCGCCATTCCCAGGATTTGCACCAATTTTATTCCCTTGAAAATATGTTCCAACAATATTTGCAGTATAAATCGTATCTCCTGTACCTACTTCAATCGTTTTTGACAGTACTATTGGATCACCATTAACGGTGATAGAACTTAATACAATACCAGATTGCTGTGTATTTCGGTAAGTAACATGATCCACAAATCCATCTAACCCACTATTTGTAATCGTAAACTCTCTTGAATAGCAGCTTCCCACTCGACCAATTACACTTGGTGTCTTTGATTCAATCACAAAAAACGGAATCGCTAAGGCATCACGATATTCTACAGTTTCTTGTGATTCATTGGTACTATTTCCATCTAAAGTATAACTAAAATCCCATTTATCTTTAATCACTGCCGCATTATTGACATTTAAAGAATCAACTGTATTGCAATTTGCCGATAATAAAAAAGCAATTTTGATAGGATCATCCCCAGGAGTGATATTGGGGATGGAAAATACAGGTTTCAATGGATTGGTATTGTCAATTACCGTTACTCCAGCTGTTGTATTGGCAATATCTAGTCCTTGAAATTCAATTCCTTTAAATAGATTAAGCGTTGCTTCAATATCAGTACGAGCACCAGAATTTGTCCCCGTGGTATTGATAAGCACCACCGCTGTATCAGCATCTCCACAAATATTTAAGAAATTTGGAATACCTGGAATATTTTCATATGCAACAGTCAAATTCGTCTGAGCATTTACTGCAAAAATCCCAAATAAAAATATCCAAATAAATTGGATGCGAATGAGTGAAATATTTTTCATCATTAAAATTATGTTTTGAACAATGTATTTGTTATTACTTTTCATCGTTAAACTACCTAAAAGGTCAAAGATTTAACGCCAAATTGAAACATCATATAAAAAAATATGATTCTTCCAAGAGAATTTATATCCATAATCGTACCAAAAAGTGTTATTTTTAAATGAAGTTATGTAAGTATCTGCTTTTTGAATTATTTAGGTGAGATAGTCTGTCATCTCCAACTTGTTTATCAACAATAATCCTGAATGAAAATTCGCTGTAAATTCTATCAAAATTTATAGGTAAATTATAAATCTGTCATTATTCGGACATACAGCTCCATAAAAAATATCCTATCTTTACACATTCAATCCTTTACAATTAATAAAAATTATAAAATATGTCCTATTTAGAAGCAACCAATGATCTATATAAAGCCGCAGCACTTACTCCCGATGAGGGACTTTGTTGTACCACATCACCCGTTTGGCAACTCCCCAATTTAGATATACCAAATATCATGTTGCAAATGAATTATGGGTGCGGATCCACAGTTCACCCAAGAGACTTGGTTAATAATCCTACGGTTTTATATGTTGGTGTTGGAGGAGGTATGGAATTATTACAATTTTCATATTTTTCAAGAAAAACAAATGGCGTAATTGGAGTAGATGTAGTGGATGAAATGCTTGTTGCATCAGAAAAGAATTTTCAGGAAGCCGCAAAAGTAAATGATTGGTTTGATCCAAAATTCATACAATTAAAAAAAGGCGATGCTCTAAATTTACCTGTTGATGATAATTCCATTGATGTTGCTGCACAAAATTGTTTATTCAATATTTTTAAAGAAGAAGACTTAAAAAAAGCATTGAGTGAAATGTATAGAGTTTTGAAACCCCATGGCCGTTTAGTCATGTCTGACCCTGTCACG
>CAZOHX010000212.1:5053-5448 GCA_964579315.1 uncultured Saprospiraceae bacterium | reverse complement strand
TTGATGACATCCCAACTAAACAATCTAGACGTATGAAAAGACGCTCTAACTGTGCTTTCTTAAGATTTTCACAAATTGAATTACTAGAATTAATTCCAGGAACATAAATGCGAATATTTTCTTGTTGAGACCAATATGAGAGCTTTTTAAGCGATTTTATGGCTACAATATTTCTTTTTGAATACGAATAAGCATCGTCACAATCTTTCGTTCTGTTTTCCAAATAAGCATCCGATATGGATGAATATGCTGGCCATTGCATTCCATGATGATCACTTGTAATATAAGTATCTATGCTACAATAATACCCTTTTTTTTTCTTAAATAAAAATACTGCTCCACCCCAAATATTGCTAAAACCAATTACTTTTTGTAATTTATTATTATACAGGGAA
>CAZOHX010000212.1:0-5043 GCA_964579315.1 uncultured Saprospiraceae bacterium | reverse complement strand
TTGATGTGAATTTATACAATTTTTATTAATATACATGGAAATATCGGAAGCATAATTAATTCCTAGTCGTATATCATAATACCTTTCTCTTGGCTTTATATTTTCAATATTTAACACTACCCCAACATAGCCATTATTGTTTTGAAAAGGCAGACTATCTACCCTTACATTGTTTACAAAAAATGTGGTAAAGCTATCGCAATTTGGACTTAAATTTTCTAAAAAAGAACATTCATAAGGAATCTTACTACGAACAGATGTGACACTATCAATATTTTGATAACTAGTGTTTAATGTATGATTACAAGAAAATAATCCTAAAATGAATAGGATATAGTTTAGATAATTTATGTTTCTAATCATTCTAAAAAACTATTACTTTCATAGAATAAATTTGACTTTTATAGCCATATGAAATAAAATACAATCCTACTTAGTCTTCTTAACATACTCCGTAATAATCACAATAGTCTGTCCTTCTACTTTTCCCTCAATAAAATTGCCATTATCTGGATCTAAACGGATTCTTCGCACTGCCGTGCCACGCTTAGCAACCATACTAGAGCCCTTCACCTTTAGATCTTTGATCAAAACCACAGAGTCTCCCGCTTCCAATATTACTCCATTGGAATCTTTATGCACTACGGTCTTTTTATCATCCAATGCCTTCGCCCACTCCATCATATCTTCATCCAAATACATCATTTCTAGGGTATCTTGCTGTCCTAGTTTCTTGAGTAGTCGGTAGGATAAGATTTGTACGGCAGGTACTTCACTCCACATGCTATCATTCAAGCAGTGCCAGTGATTGGGATCTAGATTGTCCATATCTTCTATCTGGGCGATACATTTTGGGCATAAATAGGCACTGTCTTCTGGTTTGCCTTGTCGTACGGGCTGTACTTCATAGACTTTTAGATTTTCGTCTGCTTTGCAGAGTTCGCATTTTCCTTCTGCTCTTTTGTTTATTTCTCTTTCCATGTTTTATCTATGGGTTTTCTACCTCTATGGGTTTTCACCCATAGTTAATGACGGGTGAACCCTTTGGGTTTTATGTTGTAAAATAAATATTTATAATTAATTCCAAAAATGTTCTATTTCTTTAGTCTCACTTTTCGCATAACGATTACGAAGAATCCAATGGATTTATACAATTCAAATCCTTCCTAATCCTATTTTACAAGTCATGTCTTCACGAAGAACCCAAAGGGTTCACCAGATTAACCCTAGGTGGAAACCTAGGGCTAGCCCCAAGTCAACATCGACTCATCCAAAAAGCTCCCTACTCAAATAGCGACTTCATAGCCACCTTCTTCCCCACAATCCCCTCTATCTCATCAATCTTCACACGAGTCTGCTCCATGCTATCTCTTTCTCGAATCGTCACCGTATCATCTTCCAAAGTATCAAAATCAATGGTCACACAAAAAGGAGTGCCGATCGCATCTTGACGTCGATATCTACGTCCTACTGCATCTTTTTCGTCATATTGACAATTGAAAGACAACTTCAGTTTATCAAAAACAGCTCTTGCTTTTGAAGTCAATTCATCTCTATTCTTCAATAATGGCAATATCGCCACCTTAATTGGAGCAATTGCAGGATGTAACTTCATCACTATTCTAGTAGAATCATTTCCTTTCGCATCAGGTACAGTTTCTTCTTGCAATGTACTTGACATCACCGCTAAAAACATTCGATCTGCTCCGATGGATGTCTCCAAAACGTAAGGTACATAATTTTCATTTGTTTCTGGATCAAAAAATTGCAATTTCTTACCAGACAAGTCTTCATGAGCCTTCAAATCAAAATCAGTACGAGAGTGAATTCCTTCCAATTCTTTCATTCCAAATGGAAAATCAAATTCAATATCCGTAGCAGCATCGGCATAATGTGCTAAATTGGCGTGATCATGAAAACGATATTTATCCGCTGGTATTCCAAGGTTTTTATGCCAAGTCATTCGGGCTTCTTTCCAATAATCAAACCATTTTTTTTGAGTGCCTGGCTTGATAAAATATTGCATCTCCATTTGTTCAAACTCACGCATACGGAAGATAAATTGTCTAGCCACAATCTCATTTCTAAATGCCTTACCAATCTGTGCAATACCAAATGGCAATTTTTGACGAGTAGTTTTTTGTACATTCAAATAATTCACAAAAATACCTTGAGCAGTCTCTGGACGTAGATATAATTTCCCTTCCGAACCTGCTATATTTCCCAATTGAGTAGAAAACATCAAATTGAATTGACGTACTTCTGTCCAATTTTTAGATCCACTTACAGGACACGCAATCCCAAGATCCATAATTATTTGGTACATCTCTTCCATGTTTCCATCGGTCATAGCTGTTGCCAAACGATTGCTTATTTTATCAATTTCTGCTTGTCTGGCAACGATACGCCCATTGGTCTTTCTGAACATTTCTTCATCAAAATCATCAAAACGCTTTCGTGCTTTGTCAACATCTTTTTTGATTTTCGCTTCAATCTTAGCCATATAATCTTCCACTAAAACATCCGCTCTATATCTTTTTTTAGAATCTTTATTATCTACCAAAGGATCATTAAATGCGTCCACGTGTCCTGATGCTTTCCAAGTTTTTGGGTGCATAAATATCGCTGCATCCAAACCTACAATATTTTCATGCATCTGCACCATTGCCATCCACCAATATTTCTTGATATTGTTTTTCAACTCCACTCCATTGGGCCCATAATCATAGGTGGCACTCAATCCATCATAAATTTCAGACGATTGAAAGATAAAACCATACTCCTTACAATGTGCTACTATTTTTTTAAAATCCATTTTTTATTTATTTTTTATTTAACTTTCCAACAGTTTAGAACTTTTGGAAAGTGAAAGTTGTAATTGAAAGTGAAAGTTAAAACTCCGAAGTAAAATGAAATACAACATCAGGATGTGCCTCCTGTGCCATTTTCAAAACCCAAGCCGATTCTGCCAAAAAGACCAATTTACCATCTTTGTCCACTGCCAAATCCTTTTTTCTCCTTTGTCTAAATTCCTTCATCGCAACCTCATTATCACAAGTAATCCAAGCTGCTTTATGTAAATTGGTCGGTTCATAATCACAAGAAGCCCCATATTCATGCTTCAAACGATATTGAATCACCTCAAATTGAAGTGCCCCTACAGTACCGACAATTTTACGATTATTCATCTCTTTAGTAAATAATTGTGCAACGCCTTCATCCATTAATTGTACCAATCCTTTGTTTAATTGTTTCGTCTTTAAGGGATCAGTATTATTCACATATCGAAATTGTTCGGGTGAGAAACTAGGTATTCCCTTGAAATGTAGATTTTCACCTTCGGTCAATGTATCTCCTATTTTAAAATTTCCAGAATCATACAAGCCCACCACATCTCCAGGATATGCGGAATCTACTACCTCCTTTTTGGAAGCCATAAACGTCGTTGGATTTGAAAATTTTATCTTTTTATTTTGACGAATATGTAGATAATTTGTATTTCTATTAAAAGTACCTGACACTATTCTCAAAAAAGCAATCCGATCTCGATGACGTGGATCCATATTGGCATGAATTTTAAAAACAAATCCTGTCAATTTCTCTTCTGATGGCTCTACTTCTCGTTCTTCTGCTTGTCGTGGCAAAGGATTGGGAGCAATTTCCACAAAAGCATCCAGCATCTCTTTGACCCCGAAATTGTTTACCGCACTTCCAAAGAAAACAGGGGAAATATCACCATTTAAATAGTCTTCTTTAGTAAATTCATGATAAATTTCTTCTATCATGTGCACTTCTTCTCTCAATTCAGTTGCTGCTTCTTCTCCAATATGTTGATCCAATGCTTCACTCTGTAAATCTGTGATTTCAATCCCAGCATCTTGTTTATTATGTGCTTTAAAAAGGACCAATTTCTTTTCATATAAATTATAAACGCCTTGAAAACGTTGCCCCATACCGACAGGCCATGTTAAGGGGCGAACGGTAATCCCCAATTTCAATTCAATCTCATCCAAAAGGTCAAATCCATCCTTTCCTTCTCTATCCATTTTATTGATAAAAACGATGATAGGTGTTTGCCGCATTCGACATACTTTTACCAATTTTTCTGTTTGCATCTCCACCCCTTTCGCCACATCAATCACTACAATCACACTATCCACTGCGGTCAAGGTGCGAAACGTATCTTCGGCAAAATCCTTGTGACCAGGCGTATCAAGAATATTTATTTTTATATTTTTATATTCAAATCCCATTACGGAAGTTGCTACAGAAATCCCCCTTTGTTTCTCAATCTCCATAAAATCTGAAGTAGCAGACTTTTTAATTTTATTAGATTTTACAGCACCAGCCACTTGGATTGCTCCCCCAAAAAGCAATAATTTCTCTGTCAAAGTAGTCTTACCCGCATCTGGGTGAGATACAATTCCAAAAGTTTTTCGTTTGCTTATTTCTTCCAATAATCCCATAATATAAATCTAATATACAAAGTATAAAAAAAACCTTATCTTCACCAAAATTGTTAATAATGGGGCATCCTAATCCATTATTATCATCTTGTAGCATCGTTTAAAAGCTGCAAAGGTACATTTTTTCAAATAAAAAATTAGGGAAAATTAGAAACATTCTATTTTTTTGAAAAGTGTTTCTACTAAAATTGACATTAATTATTTTTAATGTCCAGATTGATAAAACGAAACAAATTTATGACAATAATAACATTTATACTTGGTTTTTTTTTAATTGCTGTTTCTTCTCACCAATTGGGGAAACTATTTACAAAAATAAAATTACCCGAGATTACAGGATATTTATTAATAGGTATTGCGGCTGGTCCTTATATCTTAAAACTTATCCAACCCGAAGCCATTCCACATCTTGATTTTCTAAATAATTTTGCTCTCGGATTTATTGCCTTGGCTGCTGGGACAGAGTTATACATGAAAGAATTAAAGGAAAGTCTGCACAGTATTGCGTGGAATACTGTCTTTCAATTATCATCTACTTTTATTTTGAGTTCGATTGCCTTATTTTATTTGGCCAACT